>CATPBM010000215.1 GCA_955652625.1 uncultured Steroidobacteraceae bacterium | reverse complement strand
GCCTCCGCACGCAACTGGGCCTCCTATGGCGATGAGGTGCAACCGGCGCCCGAGCTCGAGCCTGCGCACCGGGCGCTGTTGTGCGATCCGCAGACCTCCGGTGGACTACTGCTCGCGTGCGCACAAGAAGCGGTTCCCGAGGCGCTGAGAACTCTTCAGCAGCACGGATTCATGCACGCGGCGGTAATCGGCACCGTGACCGACGAGCGGCCCATTGTGCATGTCGAGGCATGACGCGCCCGCTCAACAACCGGCCGCGGTGGAAAAGAGATGGAGCGGGCTAACGGGTTCGAACCGTCGACCTGTACCTTGGCAAGGTACCGCTCTACCAACTGAGCTAAGCCCGCTTCGCAAGAGCGCGAATTCTATGTACACCCCTTGGGAAGTCAAGGCGAGCCGCTCGCAAAGGCGACGTATGTCATCGCCGATCTCCCATTGAAGATAATTATTCTAAAACATAAGCTTATGACGTAATTTTAACGCGTTAGTTCAGGCCAGGCGGCACGCAGATACACCACCATCGAGACCAGCGTGGCCGCTGCGGCGACCACGGTCAGCCGCACGCCGAGCCAGTAAGTGGGCAGCCCGAGGAGCGGCACGCGATAGAGCATCAGCGACAGACCGATGATCTGCAGGATGGTCTTGTACTTGCCGAGTTGAGAGACGGCGACCGTGCGCCGCGCGCCGATCTCGGCCATCCACTCGCGCAGCGCCGAAATCGTGATCTCGCGGCCGATGATGACGGCGGCCGTGAGCACTATGGCGGGGCGCGGATCCTTGCCCACGAGCAGCACGAGCGCGACCGCGACGATGAGTTTATCGGCGACCGGATCAAGGAAGGCTCCGAGCCGCGATATCTGTCCCAGGCGGCGCGCAAAGTAGCCATCGAGCGAATCGGTGATGCCCGCAGCCGCAAACAACAGCCCGGCCGCCGGATCCGCCCACGGATAGGGCATGTAGAACAGCAGCACGATGAGCGGGATCGCGGCGATGCGCGTCCATGTCAGCGTGTTGGGCAGATTCCAGGACATCAGCGGCTTCTCATGAGCCTGGGTGCAGGTGATCATAAAGAGTTCGCGCCAACGCCGCGCCTATTCCTGAGACCTGGGTCAGGTCCGCCACTCCGGCGCGCATGACACCCTGCAAGCCGCCGAAGTGCCTGAGCAGGGCGCGCCGCTTGGCCGGCCCCAGCCCCGGAACGACCTCGAGAACGGACTGGTTGTAGCGGCGCGCGCGCTTCCTGCGGTGACCGGTGATGGCAAAGCGATGCGCTTCGTCGCGGATTCTCTGGATGAGTCGCGAGGCGGGCGCATGCGCTTCGGGCACCACGGGCCCCGTAGCGCCGTAAACGAACAACCGCTCCTGTCCCGCTCTGCGATCAGGCCCCTTGGCGACACCGACCAGGGGCAGGTCGCCAAAACCCAGTCCCGCAAGCACCTCGTGTACCTGGCTGATCTGGCCCGCGCCTCCGTCGATCAGCAGCACGTCGGGGGCCGGCACCTCGCCTTCGCGCACATGCTTGTAACGGCGCTCGAGCGCCTGGCGAAGCGCCCCGTAGTCATCACCGGGAGTGACGCCGGCGATGTTGAAGCGCCGGTATTCCTTCTTGAGCGGTCCCTCGGGACCGAACACCACGCACGAGGCCACCGTGCCCTCACCGCCCGTGTGACTGATGTCGAAGCACTCCAGGCGCGCCGGCGGCTCGGGCAGATCAAGCTCATCGGCGAGGTCCGCGAGCATCTCTTGCATCCCCTGGCGCTGGGCGAAGCGCATGCGCAATGCCTGCTGCGCATTCTCGCGGGTCATCTCGACCCAGCGCACGCCCAGTCCGCGTACCGGCTGCCGGACCGCAACCGCGCGCGCGGCACGCGCGCTCAGCACTTCCGCGAGCGCCGCCCCATCCTCGAGGCGGCTGCCAAGCAGCACTTGCGCGGGCACCTCGGTGCTGGCGTAGTACTGCATGACGAACGAGACGAGCGCCTCGTGGGGCTCGGCGAGTACCGCGCGCGGAAAGTAGCTGGTGGTGCCCAGATTGCGCCCGCCGCGCACCAGCATGACGCTCACGGCGTATTCGCCGGCCTCCCCGACAATGGCGAACACGTCCACGTCGCGCTCGCCCTCGGCGGTCACCACCTGCTGCGCCTGGATGCGCTTGAGCGCTGCGAGCTGGTCGCGGATCTGCGCGGCGCGCTCGAACTCGAGGCGACTGCCCGCCCCTTCCATGCGCGCCTGCAGCTCCGCATTCACTTCATCGCTGCGGCCCTCGAGCACCTTGACCGCCGCGGCGATGTCCTGTGCATAGACCTCGCGGCCGATGAGGCCGACGCACGGCGCCGAGCAGCGCCCGATCTGGTGCTGCAGGCATGGTCGGCTGCGGTTAGCGAAAAAGCTGTCGCGGCAATTGCGGATGCGGAACAGCTTCTGCAGCTGATTCAGCGTATCGCGCACCGCGCCGGCATTGGGAAAGGGTCCAAAGTAGCGACCCGGTGCGCTGCGCGGGCCGCGGTAAAACACCAGACGCGGAAACTTGTGCTGCACGTCCAGATGAATGTAGGGAAAGCTCTTGTCGTCGCGCAGCACGATGTTGAAGCGCGGCTTGTGAGCCTTGATGAGGTTGTACTCGAGCAGCAGGGCCTCGGTCTCGGAGCTGGTGACGGTGACCTCGATGGCTGTGATCTGCTGCACCAGCGCCTGCACCTTGGGATTGACGTTGCCGGCGGCGAAGTAGGTGCCGACGCGATCCTTGAGGCTGCGCGCCTTGCCAACGTACAGCAACTCCTGGCCGGCGCCGAACATGCGGTACACGCCCGGACGCTTCGGCAAGGATCCGATGTACTCCTTGTGGTCGAACACACTCCAAGTCCCGTGGCCTTCAGGGAGCCCTGAGCGCTACCGGAACCTCGAGGTCCGCCAGCTCGCAGGCGCGCGCCACCACCTGGCGGAACATAGAAGCGGTGAGTCGCCGGGTGGAGGTGTTGTAGCGGCTGCAATGATACGAGTCGATCAGGTATTGCGCCCCCTCGAGCGCGTGCTCGCGTGCATGCGCGAACGGGTACGTCCCGCGCGCGAGGCCGCGCGCCATGAGCACGGCATCGTGAGCCACCCTTCCCAGGGCCAGGAACACCCGCACACCGGGCAATTGGTGCAACTCCGCGGCGAGATAGGCGTTGCAGCAGCGGATCTCCTGCGGCAAGGGCTTGTTCTCGGGGGGCACGCACTTGACCGCGTTCGCGATGCGCGCATTCACGAGCCGCAGCTCATCGTCCGCGGCGACCGAGACCGCACGGCTGGCAAGTCCCGCCTCATGAAGCGTCTGATACAGCAGGATCCCGGCGTGATCCCCGGTGAACGGCCGGCCGGTGCGATTGGCGCCGTGCATGCCCGGCGCCAGGCCCACGATCAGGATGCGCGGCTCGGCGGCGCCGAAGGACGGCACGGGGCGCGCCCAGTAGTCGGGATTGCTATGACGCGTCTGGCGCAGGAAAGCCGCGAGCCGCGGGCAGCGCGTACAGCTCTCATCGTAGGCTGCGACGCGCTCGAGATTGGCGGCGGGCTCAGTCATCCATGTGCCGAATGACGGGGCCGGCGAAAGCCGGAAGTGCTCATGAGCCTGGCTCCCGGGATGAGCCGCTGCAGATCCTCTTCCACGTTGCGGCGGGCGGCCAGCTCGCGCTTGGGCGTTTTGATCGCTTCTCGCAAGCGCGCCAGGTCGTAAG
>CATPBM010000214.1 GCA_955652625.1 uncultured Steroidobacteraceae bacterium | reverse complement strand
CGAGGCGCCCATGAGCAGCCGCGGAATTTTCATCACCGGTACCGACACGGATGTGGGCAAGACGGTGGTCGCCTGTGCGCTCGTGCGCGGCTTTCGGGAGCTGGGTCATCGCGTCGCGGTGATGAAGCCCGTGGCCTCGGGGTGCAAGCGCACGCCCCGGGGACTGCGCAGCGCCGACGCCATGGCCCTCATCCAGGCCGCGCGCAGTGAAGCCCCCTACGAGCTCGTGAACCCCTACTCCTTCGAGCCCCCGGATTCCCCGCACATCGCCGCAAAAGAAGCCGGTATCGAGGTAGATACCAGCATGATGAGGCGTAATTTCGACACGTTGGCGTCCGAGTCGGACTGGGTGGTCGTGGAAGGGGCCGGCGGCTGGTTTGCCCCCATTAACGAGCGCCAGACCATGGCGGACCTCGCCTGGGCGCTATCGGTGCCGGCGCTGATGGTGGTGGGGGTGAGGCTCGGCTGCCTGAACCACGCGCAGCTGACGCGCATCGGCATCGAGGCGCATGGCGTGAGCTTCGCCGGCTGGATCGCGAACCACGTGGACGCCTCGATGGCGCGCGCCCCGGAAAACCTCGCCGCGCTCGAGCGCCTCCTGGGCGAGCCCGCCCTCGCCGTGATTCCTCACTCCCCGGGGGACACCGGCTCGCTCGTGCTCGCCGGCATCGCCGAGCAGCTGGCGCGGCGCACGATAAGCTTCTGAAGCGGCTTGAATTAAAGTCTTCACGCGCTACCATCGCACAGGCGTGAACGCGGCGCCTGTGTGCATCGAGATCTGCCCGAACTGCTCGCTCAGCGTGCGCGGCGCGCAGCTGTTCTTCGCCAGTGCCTGCATCGTGCCCTGCGGCGTCGCCGCGTTCCTCGCGCTCAGGGGTTTCTGGCCCGTCCTGCCGTTCGCCGGGCTTGAGCTGCTGCTGCTGGGATGGGCACTGCAGAGGTCACTCGAACGCCGCTTCCACCGCCAGACCATTGTCGTCACCGATGCCGACGTGAGCATCGAATCCCGCGAGCGCAGCCGCTGCGCGCAGGTCGTGTTCCCGCGGCATTGGGCGCAGGTTAAACTGCGCCGCTCCGCGGCACGGTTGCACCCGAGCCGGCTCACCATCGAGTCGCACGGCCGGCAATGCGAGCTGGGCAGCTTCCTGACCGAAGAGGAGCGGCGCGGACTGGCGCTGCGGTTGCAGCGTGTTATCGGCCGCGTCAACGAGTCGCCCTCCTGGCCGTAGGCCGCCAGCGACTTAAGAGCGGAGCTGGTTGGTCTTCTTGTTGAAGTGCGCGCACCCGCATGCATGCGGGTGGGGCGCTGTAAGGCACGTTTAATGATGATTCGCGCAAAGCTCGCCCCTCTCGCCCTGGCCGCGGCCGCTTTCTGCGGCGCGTTGCCGGCGCACGCAACTTCCGGCTGGGGAGAGCTCAACATGACCCAGGGGGTCACCGACATCAGCCGCAAGATCTACGAGCTGCACATGACCATCTTCTGGGTGTGCGTCGCCATCGGCGTGGTCGTGTTCGGGGTCATGATCTGGTCGATCATCGCGTTCCGCAAGTCACAGGGCGCGGTTACGGACGTCACCCGGGTGCACAACACCCGGGTCGAAATCATCTGGACCATCGTGCCGGTGTTCATCCTGATCGCCATGGCCGTGCCGGCCGCGAGGACCCTGGTGGAAATCGAGGACACCACCAAGACCGAACTCACCATCAAGGTGACCGGATTCCAGTGGGGCTGGAATTACGACTACCTCGACGATGGCGTGTCCTACTACTCGCACCTCGACCGCAAGAGCGATGCCGCGCGCGAGCTGGGCTCAGGCATCGATCCGAACAGCGTCGATCACTACCTGCTCAACGTCGATAACCCGCTGATCGTGCCGGTCGGCACCAAGGTGCGCCTCCTCATCACCGGTGCGGACGTCATCCACTCCTGGTGGGTGCCGGCGTTTGGCGTGAAAAAGGACGCAATCCCCGGCTTCGTGAACGAGGCCTGGTTCAAGGTCGACACCGACAAGCCGGGGCTCTACCGCGGACAGTGCGCCGAGCTTTGCGGCCGCGACCACGGGTTCATGCCCATCGTGGTGGATGTGCGCTCCAAGGCGGACTTCGCGGCATGGCTCAAGGACAAGGCCGCGCAGCAGAAGCAGGCGGCGGCGCCGCCAGCGCCTCCCGCGACCGCCCCCGCTCCGGCGGCCCGGCCCGCGCCGGTTGCCACGGCCTCCGCCGCCAGCGCCTCGTGAACCGATCAAACCCGCACCTTATCTAACAGAATCCGCCCGATGCCTACGCCGCTCGCACACGCCGCCCCGCACGACGACCACGACCACAAGCCGCACGGCTGGCGCCGCTGGGTCTATGCGACCAATCACAAGGACATCGGCACGATGTACCTGGTCTTCTCGTGCATCATGTTCTTCATCGGCGGCGGCGCGGCGATGCTCATCCGCCTGGAGCTCTTCAAGCCGGGGCTGCAGTTTTTCGATCCGCAGTTCTTCAACTCGCTCACCACCATGCACGCCCTGATCATGATCTTCGGCGCGATCATGCCGGCGTGGACGGGGCTTGCGAACTGGATGATCCCGATGCAGACGGGCGCGCCGGACATGGCGCTGCCGCGGCTGAACAACTTCAGCTTCTGGATCCTCCCCTTCGCGTTCACGCTGCTGTTGTCGTCGTTTTTTGTACCGGGCGGCGCGCCGGCGGGCGGCTGGACTATGTACCCGCCGCTGGTGCTGCAGACCGGCGCGTCTTTTCCGATGCTAATCTTCTCCATCCACCTGATGGGCGCCTCCTCGATCCTGGGCGCCATCAACGTCATCGTCACCATCATGAACATGCGCGCGCCGGGCATGACGCTGCTGCGCATGCCGCTGTTCGTGTGGACCTGGCTGATCACCGCCTACCTCCTGATCGCGGTGATGCCGGTGCTGGCAGGCGCGGTGACCATGCTGCTCACCGACCACTTCTTCGGCACCACCTTCTTCACCGCCGCCGGCGGCGGGGATCCGGTGATGTTCCAGCACATCTTCTGGTTCTTCGGGCACCCCGAGGTCTACATCCTCATCCTGCCCGCCTTCGGCATCATCTCCGAGGTCATCCCGACCTTCTCGAGGAAGCCCCTGTTCGGCTACGAGGCGATGGTGTACGCGGTGGCCTCGATCGCGTTCCTGTCGTTCATCGTCTGGGCGCACCACA
Organism: uncultured Steroidobacteraceae bacterium; assembly: GCA_955652625.1. Taxonomy (GTDB): domain Bacteria; phylum Pseudomonadota; class Gammaproteobacteria; order Steroidobacterales; family Steroidobacteraceae; genus 13-2-20CM-66-19. The sequence continues at coordinate 1,349 of CATPBM010000214.1, read as the reverse complement.
TGTTCACCGTCGGCATGCCGCTCGCGGCGCAGCTGTTCTTCATGCTCTCGACCATGCTGATCGCCGTGCCGACCGGCGTGAAGGTGTTCAACTGGACCGCCACCATGTGGAAGGGCTCCCTCTCGTTCGAGCCGCCGATGCTGTTCGCGCTCGCGTTCCTGTTCCTGTTCACCATCGGCGGCTTCTCCGGGCTGATGCTGGCGATGGTGCCGGCCGACTACCAGTACCAGGACACCTACTTCGTGGTGGCGCACTTCCACTACGTGCTGGTGCCGGGGTCGATCTTCGGCATCATGGCCGGGGTCTACTACTGGCTGCCGAAATGGACCGGCTACATGTACGACGTGAAGCTCGCCACCTGGCACTTCTGGCTGTCGGCGATATTCGTCAACGTGCTGTTCTTCCCGCAGCACTTCCTCGGGCTCGCGGGCATGCCGCGCCGCATTCCCGACTATGCCGTGCAGTTCACCGACTGGAACATGGTGTCCTCGATCGGTGGTTTCGCCTTCGGTCTGTCGCAGTTGCTGTTCCCGTACGTCATCTGGAGGTGCGTGCGCGGCGGTCAGCGCATCGGCAACAAGGCCTGGGAAGGCGCGCACGGGCTGGAGTGGGAGCTGCCCTCGCCGCCGCCGTTTCACTCCTGGACCACGCCACCGTCCGATGCGGTCATCGCGCGCGGCGCGGCGCATTGATGCAGCCGCAGACCGACAGCGCGCAGCGGGCAGCCCCTGGGAGCCAAGGGCGCAGCCGCCGCGTACGGCGCAGCGCGCTGCTGTGGGCGCTCATCGCACTCGCCTTCTACTTGAGCTTCATCCTCATGACACTGGTGCGCGGCTGGAAATGACCGACACGCGACGCGCCAACCTCAACATGACCTGGAAGCTGCTCGCCATCGCGGCCGGCAGCTTCGGGTTCGGCTTTGCGCTCGTGCCGCTGTACAACGTGCTGTGCTCGGTGACCGGGTACGGCGACCAGACGAAGCTGCTGCGCAAGGTGAGCGCCATCGAGCACCCGGACGTGAGCCGCACGGTGACGGTGGAGTTCCTGGCGGACGTGGCGAGCGCCGGCACTTTCGAATTCCGTCCCGTGGTGCGCACCGTGCAGGTGCATCCGGGCGAGCTCTACACGGCGCAGTTCTACGCACACAATCTCACCGGCCGCGACACCGTGGCGCAGGCGGTGCCCAACATCGCCCCGTCCGAAGTCGCCGCCTATTTTCACAAGACCGAGTGCTTCTGCTTCTCGCCGCAGCACTTCGCCCTCAACGAGGGGCGCGCCATGCCGGTGCGTTTCATCATCGATCCGGCGCTGCCTGGCCACATCGATATGATCACCCTCGCCTACACCTT
>CATPBM010000213.1 GCA_955652625.1 uncultured Steroidobacteraceae bacterium | reverse complement strand
CTCATTCTATTAAGGAGGCGCAAGGCCCAGGAGGGACCCTAAAGGCTGCTGTGCGCTTATCCTAATGGGGTTCCGCGACAAATCAATCGCAGGGCAGCAGAGCGCCAGCGCCGCGGGTTGACACCCCGAAGGTCCCTACCTAGAATCGCCGGCCTTTGTCGGGCCGGCCTTATCTACACGCCGGCACCGGAAACAGCGACTTACGAGTACCGGGCCGCCTCACAAGGCGGCCCGGTGTTCTTCGCACGTCGCTTTATCGCGTGAGTGAGACGCTCCCGCAGCGGAAGATCTGGAGATCAGGCAACGATGGCGACCACGGGTCAGCTCATCCGGCAACCGCGCCGGACGAAGGCAGAAAAAACCAAGGTACCGGCACTGGGCGCGTCCCCGCAAAAGCGCGGCGTGTGCACGCGTGTGTACACCACGACCCCCAAGAAACCCAACTCGGCCCTGCGCAAGGTGTGCCGCGTGCGCCTCACTAACGGCTACGAGGTCACCAGTTACATCGGTGGCGAGGGCCACAACCTGCAGGAGCACTCGGTGGTGCTCATCCGCGGCGGCCGCGTGAAGGACCTGCCGGGTGTGCGTTATCACACGGTGCGCGGCACGCTCGATTGCGCCGGCGTCGGCGAGCGCAAGCAGAGCCGCTCTAAGTACGGCGCCAAGCGCCCGAAGAAGTAAGGGTAGGTAGCCATGTCCCGTCGATCCCAGGCTCCGGTCCGCAGCATTCTTCCGGACCCGAAATTCAACAACGAGATGCTTGCCAAGTTCATGAACGTCATCATGAAGAGCGGTAAGAAGTCCGCCGCCGAACGCATCATCTACGGCGCCCTCGACCGCATCGCCGAGAAGACCGGCAAGCAGGGGGGCGAGGCGATCGAGGTGCTGTCCGCGGCGCTCGACAACGTCAAGCCCGTGGTCGAAGTGAAATCGCGTCGCGTCGGCGGCGCCACGTACCAGGTACCGGTCGAGGTTCGCTCGACGCGTCGCCAGACGCTGGCTATGCGCTGGGTCATCGAGGCCGCGCGCGCGCGCACCGAGAAGTCCATGGCGTTTCGCCTGGCGCACGAGCTGATGGACGCTTCCGAGAGCCGGGGTGCTGCGGTCAGGAAGCGCGAGGACACCCACCGCATGGCCGAGGCCAACAAGGCCTTCGCCCACTACCGCTGGTAAGCACCCAAGAGGATCGAACTGTGGCACGCGCGACGCCCATCGAGCGTTATCGGAACATCGGCATATCCGCGCACATCGACGCGGGGAAGACGACCACGACCGAGCGCATCCTGTTTTACACCGGCGTCTCGCACAAGATCGGAGAAGTCCACGACGGCGCGGCCGTGATGGACTACATGGAGCAGGAGCAGGAGCGCGGCATCACCATTACCGCGGCGGCGACCACCTGTTTCTGGAAGGGGATGGACAACAGCTTCCCCGAGCACCGCATCAACATCCTCGATACCCCCGGGCACGTCGACTTCACCATCGAGGTGGAGCGCTCGTTGCGCGTGCTCGATAGCGCTGTCGCGCTGTTCGACTCGGTCGCAGGCGTACAGCCGCAGTCGGAAACGGTGTGGCGGCAGATGAACAAGTACCGCGTGCCGCGCATCGCCTTCATCAACAAGATGGACCGCCCGGGCGCGAACTTCCTGCGCGTCGTCGACATGATCCGCTCGCGTCTGCGCGCCAATCCGATCGCGATCCAGCTGCCGATCGGCGCCGAGGACGGCTTCGAGGGCGTGGTCGACCTCATCCGCATGAAGGCCATCTACTGGGACATGGCGACCCAGGGGATGAAGTTTGAGTTTCGCGAGATCCCCGAGAGCATGCGGGCCCACGCCGAGGAACACCGCGCCAAGATGATCGAGGTGGCGGCCGAGGCCAACGACACGCTCACTCACAAGTACCTCGAGCACGAGCAGCTCTCGGAGGCCGAGATCCGCCAGGGCCTGCGCGAGCGCTCGATCAGGAATGAGATCGTGCTCGCCATGTGCGGCTCGGCCTTCAAGAACAAGGGCGTGCAGGCGCTGCTGGATGCGGTCATCGAGTTCATGCCCTCCCCGGTGGACATGCCCGACGTCAAGGGCATCGATGACTACGACAGGCCCGCCACCCGCAAGGCGAGTGACGAGGAGCCCTTCGCGGCGCTCGCGTTCAAGATCCTGAACGATCCGTTCGTCGGCAACCTGACCTTCTTCCGGGTCTACTCCGGCGTCCTCAACTCGGGGGACACGGTGTACGTACCCACCAAGGGCAAGAAGGAGCGCATCGGGCGCCTGTTGCAGATGCACGCGAGCGATCGCACCGAGATCAAGGAAGTGCTCGCTGGCGACATCGCAGCGGCGGTGGGACTGAAGGACGTCATCACCGGCGACACGCTGTGTGACCTGGAAGAGATCATCACGCTGGAGAAGATGATATTCCCGGCGCCCGTCATTTCAGTGGCGGTGGAGCCGAAGACCAAGGCCGACCAGGAGAAGATGGGCCTCGCCCTGCAGCGTCTCGCCAAGGAAGACCCCTCGTTCCGCGTGCACACCGACCAGGAGTCATCGCAGACGATCATCTCGGGCATGGGCGAGCTGCACCTGGAAATCATCGTCGATCGCATGAAGCGCGAATTCAACGTCGAGGCGAACGTCGGCAAGCCGCAGGTCGCCTACCGCGAGACCATCCGCGCCAAGGTCGAGAGCGAGGGCAAGTTCATTCGCCAGTCGGGCGGGCGTGGCCAGTACGGTCACGTGTGGCTGAAGCTCGAGCCCAACGAGCAGGGCAAGGGCTACGAGTTCGTCAACGGCGTCGTCGGCGGCAGCGTGCCGCGCGAGTACGTGCCGGCGGTGGACAAGGGCATCAGGGAAGCCGTCGAGACCGGCGTCATCGCCGGCTACCCGGTGGTGGACGTGAAGGTGACCCTGTTCGACGGCTCTTACCACGACGTCGATTCGAACGAAATGGCTTTCAAGATCGCCGGCTCCATCGGCTTCAAGGAAGGCTTCAAGCGCGCCAAACCCGTGCTGCTCGAGCCCATCATGAAGGTGGAAGTGGTGACGCCGGAGGAATACTCAGGCGATGTGATCGGCGACCTGAACCGCCGTCGCGGCCATATCACCGGCATGGACGAGACGCCCGCGGGCAAAGCCATCACCGCGGATGTGCCGCTCTCGGAGATGTTCGGCTACGCGACGACGGTGCGCTCCATGAGCCAGGGTCGCGCGACCTTCACCATGGAGTTTTCCAAGTACGTGGAAGTGCCGCCGAACATCGCGGACGGGATCATCAAAGAAGAGTAATCGGGATCATTCGAGGAATTACGTCATGTCCAAAGAGAAATTCGAGCGCAGCAAGCCCCACGTGAATGTGGGCACGATTGGTCACGTGGACCACGGCAAGACTACCTTGACGGCGGCGCTGACGAAGGTGATGGCCGAGACCTACGGCGGGACCTTTGTGGCGTATGACCAGATCGACAAGGCTCCCGAGGAGAAGGCGCGCGGGATCACGATCTCTACTGCTCACGTGGAGTACCAGAGCAAGAACCGCCACTACGCGCACGTGGACTGCCCGGGGCACGCGGACTACGTGAAGAACATGATCACGGGAGCTGCGCAGATGGACGGGGCGATCCTGGTGGTTTCCGCAGCGGACGGCCCGATGCCCCAGACGCGCGAGCACATCCTGCTGGCACGCCAGGTGGGGGTGCCGTACATGGTGGTGTTCATGAACAAGGCGGACATGGTCGATGACGCCGAGTTGCTGGAGCTGGTGGAGATGGAAGTACGCGAGCTGCTGTCGGTGTACAAGTTTCCCGGCGACAAGACGCCCATCGTGATCGGCTCGGCGTTGAAGGCGCTGGACAGCGGCGATCCGGAGAGCGAGTGGGGCAAGAAGGTGATGGAGCTGATCGAGGCGGTGGACAGCTACATCCCGGTGCCGGAGCGGGCGATCGACAAGGATTTCCTGATGCCGATCGAGGACATCTTCTCGATCTCGGGCCGTGGCACGGTGGTGACGGGCCGGGTGGAGCGTGGCATCGTCAAGGTGGGCGACGAGGTGGAGATCATCGGCATCCGTCCGACGGCGAAGACGATCGTGACCGGTGTGGAGATGTTCAAGAAGCTGCTCGACCAGGGCCAGGCCGGCGACAACATCGGGGTGCTGCTGCGCGGCACGAAGAAGGATGACGTGGAGCGGGGCCAGGTGCTGGCCAAGCCGGGCTCGATCACGCCGCACACGCGGTTCCGGGGCGAGGTGTACGTGCTGACCAAGGAGGAGGGGGGTCGCCACACGCCGTTCTTCAACGGCTACCGGCCGCAGTTCTACTTCCGGACGACGGACGTCACCGGGGTGGCGAACCTGCCGGCGGGCACGGAGATGGTGATGCCGGGCGACAACGTCAACCTCGAGGTCGAGCTGATCGCGCCGATCGCCAT
>CATPBM010000212.1 GCA_955652625.1 uncultured Steroidobacteraceae bacterium | reverse complement strand
GGCTCGGTACCGGGCACCAGAGCCATTACCGGCGAAGCCGGTGGCCCCGGGAAGGACACCTGGGTGCGATTTCAGCTCCTCACAGTCGGCGACACTGTGAAAGATGCACGTTTTAAGGCCTTCGGGTGCCCCCATACTATGGATGTGGCCACGTGGCTGTGCGCAGAGCTGCCGGGACGGCAGCGCGAGGCGCTGATCCCGGGTACGCCGGTGGAGTGGGCCGCGGCCCGCTCGGTACCGGTGGAGAAACTGGGGCGCCTGCTTGTGGTCGAAGACGCTTTGCGCGCGTGCCTCTCGCACTGGGCCTGAGGCGCTACAATACGAGGAACGATGAGCATCTCACTGACGGAAGCCGCCGCAACCCGCGTCAAGAGCTTTCTCGCCGCGCGCGGGCAGGGCATGGGCTTGCGCCTCGGAGTGCGCAAGACCGGCTGCTCCGGCTTTGCCTACGTGATCAACTACGCCGACGGGCCGCAGCCCGGGGATGCGGTGTTCGAGGACCGCGGCGTGCGGGTTTTCGTCGACGCTGGCAGCCTCACGCTTCTCAATGGGACCATCGTGGACTTCGTGAAACAGGGCCTCAACGAGGCCTTCCGCTTCCGCAATCCGAACGTGAAGGGCGAATGCGGTTGCGGGGAGAGTTTCTCGGTCTGAAGGCGATGCGGGCTGCTCGCCCGCGCGTGAGCCGGCGCGCCCGCTCGGGGTGCGCAAATGCCTTACTAAACCGGCACTTCCACCGCACGCCAAATTGGCTTCGGGCGCGCCACCCAAGGTAGACTGCGCCGCTTGCCCCGCGCCGGCGCGCATGCCACCGGGACGTTTCCCGCACCCAACCAAGTTTCGTTAAAGAGGAAAGCGAATGGCGCTCCAGCGCACCCTGTCTATCGTCAAGCCCGATGGCGTGAGAGGCAATCTCATCGGCGAGGTGTATCGGCGCTTCGAGAAGGCCGGCCTGTCGATCGTGGCCGCACGCATGCTGCACCTCTCGCAGCGGGAGGCCGAGGGCTTCTACGCCGTGCACCGCGAGCGTCCGTTCTTCAAGGATCTGGTGCGCTACATGAGCTCAGGGCCGGTCATCGTGCAGGTGCTGGAGGGTGAGGGAGCCATCGCGCGCAATCGCGAGATCATGGGCGCCACGGACCCGACGAAGGCGGCGCCGGGCACGATCCGTGCCGACCTCGCCACGAGCATCGAGCAAAATGTCGTGCATGGTTCGGATGCGCCCGACACCGCCGCGCGCGAGATCGCCTACTTCTTCCGCGACACGGAGCTGCACCCGCGCGGCTGAAGGCCGTGCGTGCAGGTCATGAGCGCCTCCGTCACCGAGTGCACCAACCTGCTCGGGCTGCCGCGCCCGGCGCTGGAGGCGTACGTGGCGCAGCTCGGCAGCAAGCCCTTTCGCGCGCGCCAGCTGATGAACTGGATCTACAAGCGCGGCGCCGGCTCGTTCGCCGACATGACGGACCTGGCGAAGGAGCTGCGCGCACGCCTTACCGCGGCGGCCGAAGTGCGTGCGCCGCAGATCGTCTCCGTGCAGCGCTCCGCCGATGGCACGCGCAAGTGGCTGCTGAAGGCCGACGCGGCCCAGGCCTTCGAGATGGTGTTCATTCCCGAGCCCGATCGAGGCACGCTGTGCATTTCCTCCCAGGTCGGCTGTGCGCTCGATTGCTCGTTCTGTGCGACGGCGCAGCAGGGCTTCAACCGCAACCTCAGCACCGCCGAGATCGTCGGGCAGGTGTGGCTCGCGGCGCGCGAGCTCGAGCGCGAGGAGCAGCAGCGGCTGGGCGCCGGCGCCCCGACGGCGCCCGCAGCGCCGGGGGACGAGCGGCACGTCACCAACGTGGTCCTCATGGGCATGGGCGAGCCGCTCGCCAACTTCCGCAACGTGGTGCCGGCGCTCGATATCCTGCTCGATGACTTCGGCTTCGATCTGTCGCGGCGCCGCGTAACGCTGTCAACGTCGGGACTGGTTCCACAGATCTACCGGCTGGCCGAGGAAACCAACGTGGCGCTCGCGGTCTCCCTGCATGCGCCGGACGACGCGCTGCGCAATGAGCTGGTGCCGATCAACAGGAAGCACCCGATTGCGCAGCTGCTGCAGGCATGCTGGCACTACCTCGATGAGGGGAACGGCCGCAGCGTGACCTTCGAATACGTGATGCTCGATGGCGTCAACGACTCTCCCGCGCAGGCTCGCGCGCTGGCGCGCCTGCTGAAGGGGCATCCGGCCAAGGTCAACCTCATTCCATTCAACACCTTCCCCGGCACGCGCTATCGGTGTTCGAGCGTCAGCGCCATCCAGCGTTTCCGCGACGAGCTGCTGCAGCGCGGGCTGCTGGCTACCATCCGCCGCACGCGCGGCGACGACATCGACGCGGCCTGCGGCCAGCTCGCCGGGCGTGTCATCGATCGCACCACGGTACGCCTGGGCAACAAACTCATCGGCGTCGCAGTTCAACCATGAGCAAACAATTCCACGACACTCCTTTCCCCGCCCGGCTGGCGCGGTGCGCGTGCGGGGCGCTGCTGTTGCTGTTCGCGGGCTGCGCCAACACACGCCCGCAGCATGCCAACCGGCCCCACGATGCGGCTGCGTACAACGTGCAGCTTGGCATCGCCTACATGAACCAGGGGGACCTCGCGCGCGCCAAAGACAAGCTCGATCGTGCCGTCGGCCAGGATCCGAACAACGCCGAGGTGCACAGCTCCCGCGCCATGCTGTTTGAGCGCATGCACGACCTCGACAAGGCGGACGCGGAATTCCGCACCGCCCTGCGCCTCGCGCCCCACGATCCGCAGGTGATCAACAATTATGCCGTGTACCTGTGCCAGAACGGCCGCACCGACGAGGGTGTAAAGCGCTTCCTCGAGGCCGCGCACAACGCGCTCTACCAGACGCCCTGGGCGGCCTATACCAACGCCGGCGTGTGCCTGCGCGCGGCGAAGCGCGACGATGAGGCGCGCGTTGAATTCAACAGTGCCCTGCAGGTGCGGCCCAATTTCGGTGAAGCGGCCTTCCAGCTCGCCGAGCTGGAGTTTCAGCACGGGGAGCTCGCTCCGTCACGCGCGCACATTGACGGTTTCCTGGGCAGCTTCGAGGCCACGCCCGATCTGCTGCTGCTCGGGGTGCGGGTGGCGCGCGCCCAGGGCGACCGGATGGCAGCGCAACGCTACGCCCGCAGGCTGCAGCTGGATTTTCCCGGAACCGACCAGGCGCGTGCGCTGGCCGGGCTTGACCGCCCTGGCTGACACGCATGGCGCGGGAAGCTGGCGGCGACGACGTTCGCGGCATAGGCGCGCGGCTGCGCGACGCGCGCGAGAAAAAAGCCCTCACCGTGCTGCAGGCCGCGGAGAAGCTGCACGTCGATGCGCGCCTCCTGGAGGCGCTCGAAGCGCAGGACTTCGCAGCCCTCGGAGCCGAGGTG
>CATPBM010000211.1 GCA_955652625.1 uncultured Steroidobacteraceae bacterium | reverse complement strand
GCGGCAGCCTGCGCATTGGCGCGCGGCAGCTGCGCCACGACGCGCCGCTCGATGAAGTCCCCCAGGGCGCTGAGCTCGCCATAGCGCGCGCACGTGTCACGCACGTAGTCGAGTGTGCGCGGCAGGTCCGGCAGGTAACCCAGCTTGCCGTCGCGGTACCACAGGCGGCAGAAAATCCCCAGTACCTTGATGTGGCGCTGCACGCCGATGAGATCGAACCAGCGCAGGAACTCGGCGGCGCTTTGCCCCACCGGCCCCCCCTGTGCGCTGAGCCGCGCGCGATAAGCGTCCACCCAGGCGACCACGCGCTCGCGTGGCCAGGCGATGTAGCAATCCTTCAGCAGCGACACGAGGTCGTAGCCAACCGGTCCGCGCAGCGCGTCCTGGAAGTCGATGATTCCGGGATTGCGCTCGCCGACCACCATGAGGTTGCGCGCGTGATAGTCGCGGTGCACGAACACCACCGGCTGGGCGAGCGCCTCGCGTGTGAGAAACTCAAACGTGGCGCCGATCAGGTGCGTCTCCTGGGCCGACAGCGCGAGGGACAGGTGGCGGCGCAGGAACCACTCGGGCATGAGCGCCATCTCGCGCTCAAGCTCGGCACGACCATACGGGGCAAGCTGCCGGCAGGCCGCCGCACCGCGCACCTGGATCGTGGCGAGTACTGCGAGCGCATCCGCGTACAGTCGCTCCGGGTCGTCCCCGGCCTCGAGGCGTTCCAGGTACAGCGTGCTGCCCAGATCCTCCAGCAGCAGCAGGCCACGGGCGACTTCGCGCTCGTGCACGTGCGGCACGTGCGCTCCGAGGCTCTCGAGCAGTGCCGACACCTTCAGGTACGGGCGCACGTCCTCCTTGCCGGGAGGGGCGTCCATGAGGACGTAGGTGCCGCCGTCATGGAACACGCGGAAGTAACGCCGGAAGCTCGCATCGCTCGAGGCCGGCTCGACGCGCACCCCTAGCAGGCGAAGCTCGCGCGACAACCACTCCTCAATCAGCGCCACTCGCGCGTCGGTCTCAAGCATGTGGGAGTTATGGGTTTTTGGATCCGCTTGGCTGCGGCGCGCCATTATAATGCCGCCCTTCATGATGCGTTCGAGCCCACTCTGGATCGCGATCGTTCTGCTCGGCGGCATCATGCCCGCAGCCTGGGCCGAGGAACCTCCCTGTCCGTCACAGAATGGGCAGCCAACAGCGCCGCCGCTCGCGGCGACCCCGGCTGAGGCATCGCCGGCGGCGGGCGCCCTGCGGGGGAAAGCCCTCGCCGACAACGGCAACATCGACGTCACGAGCGATAGCGCCACGCTCGGCGTCGACGGAAATGCGACGCTCAGCGGCAACGTCGAGATGCGCCAGGGCGAGCGCGAGATCCGCGCCAACCAGGTCGAGTACGACGCCGGTAATGCCTCGGTGCGCAGTACCGGGCACATCGACTACAGCGATCCGCTGGTGCACATGACCGGCTCGGACGGCAGCTATTCGGCTGCGGCAGGCGCGGACTTCAAGTCCGCGCAGTTCGAGCTGCGGCAGCGCGCGGCGCGCGGCGCAGCCGAGGAGATGACACTCACGCCCCAGGGCGTGATTCGCCTTCAGGGTGTGACTTTCACAACCTGCCCCCTGCGGGATAATTCGTGGCAGATAAAGGCGGGCAGCATCACGCTCGACACGCGCAAGCGGGTCGGCACGGGACGCGGTGCGCAGGTGGACTTCATGGGGGTGCCGCTGCTGTACCTGCCGTGGCTGTCGTTTCCGCTCGGACCCGAGCGCAAGAGCGGCTTTCTGTTTCCGGGCATCGGCAACACCTCCAACGGCGGCCTGCAGTTCTCCGTTCCCTACTACTGGAACATCGCGCCCAACGCGGACTTCACCTTCCAGCCCATTCTCTACACCAAGCGCGGCGCGGATCTCGGCGGCGAGCTGCGTTTCCTCACCCAGAGCCAGCGCGGCGAGCTCGACTGGAACTACCTCCCCGACGACAAGGCGGACCGGGTGTTCGGCACGAGGCGCAGCCGGGTACGGTTCACCGACATCGCCGAGCTGCCGGATGACTTGCGCCTGGAGGTGCACGCGGAGAACGTCAGCGACCCGAATTACTTCGAGGATTTCTCCACCGGCCCCGAGGGCGCGAGCACCGCCTTCGTCGAACGGCGCGCCACGCTCTCCTACCGCAGCGAGCACTGGAGCATGGACGGTGAGGCGCAGCAGTACCAGACCATAGACTGGACGCTGCCCGAGCCCGACCGACCCTACGCGCGCGTGCCGCGCGTCGCGATCGACGGCACCTACGGCGCCGGCCCCAACGGACTGCTGCACTATGGGCTTGCGTCCGAGCTCGTCGACTTCCAACACTCCCAACGGCCCACCACCGTCACCAACGGATGGCGCGCCGATATCATGCCGCAGATCTCGCTCGATCTCACCGGCGCGGGGTATTTCGTGCGGCCCGCGTTCGCGTGGCGCGCGACGCAGTACGAGCTCAGCGATCGCGCGCCCGGACAACTGCGGCGCTCCCCGGCGCGCACTCTGCCGATTGCGAGCCTCGACACGGGACTCATGTTCGAGCGTCCCAGCGGCTCGCGCGATCAGCGCCGGCTCACCCTGGAGCCACGCATCCTCTACGTCGACGTACCCTACCGCGACCAGTCTCAGCTGCCAGTGTTCGACACCGCAATCCCGGACCTGAACCCCGTGGAGCTGTTCCGCACCAATCGCTACGTCGGCGCCGACCGTGTCAGCGATGCCAACCAGGTGAGCGTGGGCGTCACCAGCCGTCTGCTGGATGCCCAGAGCGGGCGGCAGTTCATCGCCGGTACTTTCGGGCAGACCTACTACTTCGTGACCCCGCGGGTCACCCTGCCAGGAGAGGTCCCGATCATCGGCAAGCGCTCGGACTTCGTGGCCCAGCTGGCCCTGACAGCCTTCCAGGACTGGGGCGCTGACATCGGATTGCAGTGGGATCCGCAGAATGAGCACAGCCAGCGCACCACTTTGAACCTGCAGTACAAGCCCGCCAGCAACGCGGTGATCAATCTCGCCTACCGTTACGAGCGCTTTCTGACCACCACCGAGCTCGTTCCTACGCTCGTCAACGGCAGCCAGCAGCTGGTCCCGATGCTGGTGCACCAGGGGTTCGACCAGGTCGAGCTCTCGGGGGCGTGGCCCATCAAGCGCAAGTGGAATGTCTTCATCCGGGACGTCTACTCGCTGCGCGATCCGGTCCGGGATCACCCCATGGAACTGGAG
>CATPBM010000210.1 GCA_955652625.1 uncultured Steroidobacteraceae bacterium | reverse complement strand
GTACTACTGCAACCTCGGCGTCGCCGAGGCGGCGCGCAAGGCCCACACCCACTACTTCGATCTCACCGAAGATGTGCAGGTCACGCGCTCGGTGCGCGCCATCGCCGCGGGCGCCGCCCAAGCGTTCGTACCGCAGTGCGGGCTCGCCCCGGGGTTCATCAGCATCGCCGCCGCCGAGCTGATCACGCACTTCGATAGCTTGCGGGCTGTGAAACTGCGCGTCGGCGCGCTGCCCCAGCACCCGAATAACGTGCTGAAGTACTCCCTCACCTGGTCCACCGAAGGGCTCATCAACGAGTACGGCAACCCCTGCCAGGCCATCAGCGACGGGCGCCTGCTCGAAGTTGCCCCGCTGGAAGGGCTCGAGGAGATCGAAATCGACGGCATGCGCTACGAGGCGTTCAACACCTCCGGAGGCCTGGGGTCGCTGGCCGAGACGCACGGTGCGCACATCGAGTCGATGAACTACAAGACCATCCGCTACCCCGGTCACTGCGAGCAGATGCGCCTGCTCATGAACGATCTGAAGCTCAATCACGATCGCACCACACTCAAGCGCATTCTCGAGAACGCGGTGCCACAGACGCTGCAGGACGTGGTCATCGTGTATGCCGCGGTCACGGGCACGCAGGACGGGCAGCTGCGCGAGGAAAACTACGTCAACAAGATCTATCCCCAGGTCATCGCCGGGCGCTTGTGGTCTGCCATTCAGGTCACGACCGCCGCGGGCATCACCGCGGTCCTCGATCTGGTGCTCGAGCACAAGGGCAAGTACCACGGCTTCGTGGCGCAGGAGCAGTTTCGCCTGCCGGAGATCCTGGCGAACCGTTTCGGCCGCCACTACGCGCCCGGGGGCACCAAGCATGTCTCCGGGGAGCTCGTGGTATCGGGCAAGGCCGGCCACCAGCGTCGGCGCACGGCGGCGAACGGATGAACATCGTGGACACCGATGCGCTGCTGCGACGCCTGGGCCTCGACCCCCTCAACCCGGGCGCCTGGTCCAGTACGCGCGGCTGGTCGAGCAGCACCGACGGTGCGCTCCTCAACGTGCACAATCCCGCCAACGGCACCCTGATCGCACAGGTGCGTCCCGCGAACGCCGCGGACTACGAGCATGTCATAAGCTCCGCGGTCGCTGCCGCAGCGCCGTGGCGGGATGTCCCCGCGCCCAGGCGTGGCGAGGCGGTGCGCCTCATCGGTGAGGAGCTGCGCCGCCACAAGGATGATCTCGGCACACTCGTCTCGCTCGAGAACGGCAAGATCCTCGCCGAGGGGCGCGGCGAAGTTCAGGAAATGATCGACATTGCCGATTTCGCAGTCGGCCAGTCGCGCATGCTCTACGGACTGACGATGCATTCGGAGCGGCCCCGGCACCGCATGTCCGAGCAATGGCATCCGCTCGGGGTGATCGGCATCATCTCGGCGTTCAACTTCCCGGTCGCGGTATGGTCATGGAACGCCTTCCTGGGCGCGATCTGTGGCAACGTCTGCGTGTGGAAACCCTCCCCGAAGACCCCGCTCACTGCGCTCGCCGTGCAGCATCTGTGCAACCGCGTGGTGAAGGCCAATCATCTGCCGCCGGTCTTGCAGCTTTTCGTTGACGCCGGGACCGAGCTCGCGACGCGCTTCGTGGAGGACCGGCGTGTCGCGCTCATCTCCTTCACCGGATCCACCGACATCGGGCGCAAGGTGGGCGAGCGCGTCGCCGCCCGCCTCGGCAAGAGCCTCCTGGAGCTCGGCGGCAACAACGCCGTCATCGTCGATGAGACGGCGAATCTCGACCTGGCGGTGCCCGCAATCGTGTTCGGCGCCGTCGGCACGGCGGGGCAGCGCTGCACCTCGACACGCCGGGTGTTCGCGCATCAGGCCATCGCGGCCGAGCTCGAACGGCGGCTGCTGCACGCCTACAGCCAGGTGCGCATCGGCGACCCGCTCGAGAGCGGCACGCTGATGGGGCCGCTCATCGATCACGCCGCGGTCGAGCGCTACCAATCCGCGCTGAGCGCCGCGCGCGCTGCCGGCGGTGAGCTGCTTTACGGCGGCAGCGTCCTGAAGCGCCCGGGCAATTTCGTGGAGCCGGCGATCGTGCGCGCGCGCAACGAATGGCCGATCGTGCAGACCGAGACCTTCGCGCCCATCCTGTACGTGATCCCGGTGGCCTCGCTCGCGGATGCGATAGCGGCACAGAACGCCTCGGCGCACGGCTTGTCCTCGGCGCTGTTCACCGATCGCCTGCAGAACGCGGAAACCTTCCTGTCCGCTGCCGGCAGTGATTGCGGTATCGCCAACATCAATCTCGGGACCTCCGGGGCCGAGATCGGCGGCGCCTTCGGGGGCGAGAAGGACACCGGTGGCGGCCGCGAATCCGGCTCGGATGCCTGGAAGGCATACATGCGCCGCCAGACCAACACGGTCAACTGGAGCCGCGAGTTGCCGCTCGCGCAGGGAATCGAGTTCAAGGTCGCGCCTTAGTTCAGCGTCCAGGGAGCCGGAGCGAGAATCGCGCACCGCCCAGCGGTGAGCCGTCGATCGCCAGACGTCCCC
>CATPBM010000209.1 GCA_955652625.1 uncultured Steroidobacteraceae bacterium | reverse complement strand
TCGAGCGGGTTGCGCACCACGATGGTCACCAGCCCGCCGGCGACCTCCCCGGTGATGGTCACCGTGCCGCCTTCGGCGCGCGGCTCGATCCCATGGTAGATCGCGTTCTCGAGCAGCGGCTGGATAATGAGCCCCGGCACGAGCGCGCTGGCGGGGAGTGAATCGGTCTTCCACTGCACCTGCAGCCGCTCTCCCAGGCGCAGCTGCTCGATGCGCTGGTAGGTGCGCGCCACCTCGAGCTCCTCGGCGAGCGTGATGGTGTCGCGCTTGTCGCTCAGGGCCGCGCGGAACAGGTCGGCGAGGTCCTGCACCGCCGCCTCCGCGCGCGGCGGATTGCTGCGCGTGAGGGCGGCGATGGTATTCATGCTGTTGAACAGGAAGTGTGGCCGGATGCGCGCCTGCAGCGCGTGCACGCGCGCCGCGGCGCGCAGCTCGACGCTGCGCCGCCACTCGTGCGCGACGTAGAAATAGCGCAATGCCAGGCCCGTCACCACCAGGCCGATGGCCACGTTGCGCACCGCGAAGCTGGCCGGCTCGGGGGGGAACAGCGTCATGCCGGGGAAATCGGCCGCCAGCTGCGTGAATCCGATGAGATACGTGCACAGCGACACCGCGGCTACCACGGCCGTGATCAGCGCCAGCACCACGCTGGAGCCCGCCGCCACGGAAAGCCGCGCCAGCCGGCTGCGCAGAACGCACAGCAGCCCCGCGCTCGCGAGCCCGATCCACAACAGGAACAGCGAGGCGCGCACCAGGTCGGTCCAGAAATCCAGCGCGGCGTCCTGGCGCGCGAGGGTCAGCAGCAGCGCGGTGAGCTCGACGATCAGTACGATGGCGAGCGTCGCGCGCGAGGTGCAGAAGTCCGGCAGATAGAAAGCGTGCGGGCGGCCGGAGTCGGACTTCATGCTTTGTCGCGAGGAGGTGCGCTCATGATGTTGGTGCGCTCGAAGAGCTCGGCCTTCAGGCGGTAGGTGGCCGAGATGTCCTCGTCGCCGTAGCCGCGCGCCACGAGCTCGGCGTATTCACCCAGCATGCGCTCGACGAGCGGCAGAGCTACCCCGAAGCGTGCCGCCATGTCGCGGCAGATGCCAAGGTCCTTGGCATGCAGGCGCACCCGAAAGCCCGCCGGGTACGCGCCGCGCGCCATGTTGGGTGCGCGGTGCACGAAGTACCAGGAAGAGCCGGCGCCCTTGCCGAGGGTGTCGATGAGCTTATCCAGCGGCAGTCCCTGCGCGCTCGCGAACGCCATCGCCTCGGCGATCGCTTCGATGATCCCGGCGCACATGATCTGGTTGGTGGCTTTCGCGGCCTGGCCGCTGCCGGTCGGGCCGAAGAGCGTGATCGTGCGCCCGAGGGCCTGCAGAATGGGCTGCGCGCGCTCGAAACCCGCCGCCGTGCCGCCCACCATAATGGCGAGGGTGGCATCGCGGGCGCCCTCGACGCCGCCGCTCACCGGGCAATCGAGGAATTCCACGCCACGCGGCTCGAGCAGCCGCGCCGCCTGGCGCGCGGTTTCCGCGCCCACGGTCGAGCAATCGAGCACGAGGGAGCCCCTCGCAAGCGCTGGCGCCAGCGCGTGCGTGACTTCGAGCACGTCCGCGTCCGCGGAGACGCACGACACGACCGCTTCGCTCGCGGCGGCGAGTTCCGCCAACGTCGGCGCAGCCGACACGTTGAGCTCGGAGGCGAGCGCGCGCGCTTTGTCCGCGGTCCGGTTCCAGAGCGCGGCCAGCAGACCGGCACGGTGCAGGTTGCGCGCCATGTGCTGCCCCATGGCGCCGAGTCCGACAATACCTACGCGCATCGTTCAGGTCCGGGCCGAGCGGCTTGGCTTGCCGCGGGCGTCACTATAGGGCTTTCGTTCCGCGCGCGAAAATGGCCGTCGCCACCTGCCAGCGAACGACGCGTGGTAGCTGGAGGCGGACGCGCGGCTACTGGCTAGGGCGAAGTCGCGGCGGCGGGGTTGACCTTGGGCTCAGGGATCGGCTTTGGCTCGATGGGCTGCGGCTCGGGGATCGGCGCGTCCGGATCGAACTTCGGCACGCTCCCGCACGCATCCTGCACTTCCTTGCGTGTCTGCGTGCGGTAGGCGTCGATGTCCGCATCCGAGAGATAGTTGCGCTCGCCGGTGGCGTCGGTCTTGTATACGCGGCGATGCGTGATCGCCGCCGCGTAAACCTGCTGGGCCTTCTTGCACTGCGCATCGCGTGTCCGGGCCACGTCCTGCTGCACGGTGCGGGCGTTCTCCTGGTCGGCGAGCTGTGCGGACATCTTATCGTTCGAGGCCGCGAGACTCTTCTGACCAGAGGGGCGCGGCGCAGACTCCGCACGCGGATGCAGCTTGGGCGTCTTGATCACCTGCGATCCCGGCACCCACTGATCGCTGTAGTGGGGCACGCCAAGCTCATCGACCCAGCGGTACACATCCGCCTGGGCGAGGGTGCACGTTCCAGCGAGAATCAGGGCGATGAAGGGTACACGTCGCAACATAAGGAACCTCCGCGCCGCGAGTATGGCGGCAC
>CATPBM010000208.1 GCA_955652625.1 uncultured Steroidobacteraceae bacterium | reverse complement strand
TTCAGGGGCTTCGCGAGCTTGGCGCTGTTTTTTTGCTGATCCGCAGCAAGGGCTGGCGCCCCGATCACGAAACTGGCGGCGGCGGCAAGAGCGGCGCTGAGTGCCAGCGCCCGTACGGTTGTTGCTGTGACCTTCATGGTGTTGGTTCGTGTTGCCTTTGACGTTAGTCCCTGAATTCGGCCACGTTGACGAAGCCGATCTTCTTCATGTGATTGCGCTGTGCCGAGGCCAGCACCCTCGCCACGACGTCGTACTTCGCACGCCGGTCGGGGCGCAGGTGGATTTCCGGCTGCGGATCCTTGCTGGTCGAGGCGTGGAAAAAGCCCTCGAGCTGGTCCATGCCGGTAACCGGGGTACCGTTCCACACCACCGTGCCGTCGAAGTCGATCTCCAGTTCGATGACCTCCGGCTGCACCGGTGGCGGTGGCGGCGGATTGTTCATGTTGGGCATGTCGAGCTTGACGGCGTGGGTCATGATGGGAAGCGTCACGATGAGCGTGACCAGCAGCACCAGCATGACGTCGATCAGCGGTGTCGTGTTGATGTCGCAAAAATCCTGTCCGGCGCTACCGACACTCATTGACATTGGCTTAGACTCCTTGACACTCAGCGATAGCCGCGCACGCCGTGATCCGGCTCGGTGAGAAAGCCGACCTTCACGATTCCGCCGCGCTGGATGGCGTACATCACCCGCCCGATCGCCTCGTAGCGCGTCTCCTTGTCGCCGCGGATGTGGATCTCGGGCTGGGGCTTTTTGACGGCCGCCGCCTCGATGAGGCCGAGAAGCTCGTTGCGGTCAGCTATCTTCTTGTCGTTCCAGTAAATGACGTCCCCCTTGTCGACTGCGATGGTGATGTTCTCGGGCTTGGTCTGCGTGGGGATGTTCACCGCCTTCGGCAGTTGCACTGGTATGGTCTTGTTGATCACGGGAATCGTGATCAGAAAGATGATGAGCAGCACCAGCATGACGTCCACCAGCGGCGTCGTATTGATGCTCGCTATCGCGCCGCCTTCTTCCTGTCCGACACTCATTGCCATGTTCGGCTACTCCTGCTGTCGCCCAGCCTGCAGACGCGCCCGCGCGCGCCCCAGGCTTCGGGCAGACGGTGCGTATTTACTTGATCGCCGCGGCCTTGGCCGCCGCCGGGCGCGGACCTCCCCCGGTATCGACACGGGCGCCACTGACCAGATAGGCATGCAGATCGCTGCCAAAGTTCCGCAGCGCGTCCTGCAGGATCCTGTTACGCCCGAGCAGCCAGTTGTAGCCCATGACCGCGGGCACCGCGACGAACAGGCCGAGCGCCGTCATGATGAGCGCCTCACCGACGGGCCCTGCCACCTTGTCGATGCTCGCCTGCCCGGCGATGCCAATGCCCACCAGCGCGTTCAGAATGCCCCACACCGTCCCGAACAGCCCCACGAACGGCGCCGTCGAGCCCACCGTGGCGAGCAATCCGAGGCCGTTGCTCAGCCTGCTTTGCACCTGCTCGGTGGAGCGCTGCAACGTCATGGTGATCCACTCGTTGAGGTCGATGCGGTCGGTCAGGCGGCCGTCGTGGTGCGATGCGGCGCGCAGGCCGTCCTCGGCGATGCCGCGGAACTCATCGCCCTTCTTCAGGCGCTCGACACCGTCCTTGACCGAGGGGGCGGTCCAGAACTGTTTCTCGACGACGCGCGCGGAGTTCTTCAGCTTGCGCTGATCCCACAGCTTCGTGAGCATCACGTACCAGGAGGCGAGCGACATGATGAGCAGCAGGATGAGCACGGAGCGGGTGATGATGTCGCCGCCGCTCCAGAGAGCGGAGAGACCGTAGGGGTTGGAGACGGTGGTGGCTTGGTTTTCCATAGTTATCCTCGGAACAAAAAAAGCCGCACTCAGCGGTGCGGCGTCTGGATCATTTGGTCAGCTTAAATACGACGCGGAAAGGGAAGCAACTCTGAACGGGCTTGCCATCCTCGGTGCCAGGCTGATAGCGCAGGGCTTTCGCATAATTGAGGGCGCCCTCGTCAAGGCGGGCGCTACCGGAGCTCGTTGCGACCGTGGGTGGCTCGGCCAGCTTGCCGTTAGGCGCAATGCACACCTTCACAACGGGCGAGCCTTCCTCGTTCAAGCGCTTCGAGGCCGCCGGATAGTACTCGTCCGTGGCGGGGGGGTTCTTGCCCAGTTTCGCGGACACCGTCGCGCCCGCGGGGCGCGGCGGCGGCGCGTCGACGTGTTTGGTGGTGACGTTCGAGATCGCCGTAGTCGGGGCGGTCTCCACCGGCACATCGATGGTGACATCGGGCGGCGGCACTTCCACGGGCGGCCTCTGGAATTCCGGCGGCGGCGGCGGCGGCGGCTCATTCTTGGCCTTCACCTCTTCCACGATGTCGGTCTGGATCGGCGGCGCGATCAGCTCCACCGCCTTGCGCGCCAGCCCCGTGGCCAGTGCCCACGCAATGAAGACGTGCAGGGCGATGATGGCGAGCAGCACGACGCCGCGCCGCGTCATGAACACAGGATCGGGTACGTAGGTAGCCATTCGAGTTATAAATCGTGAACTTGTCTGAACACACCTGGCCTCAGGTGAGCGGCATCAACAAAGTCTTTTTCGTTGCCCTCAACCCGAAGGACCGGGACCTTAGGTCCGTGGCAGCTGCGCCTGCCCGACTCCTTAGCATCATACTTGCCACGCGTCCTTTCCCGCATTCGGGCGAGCGCGTGAATTGTTTGAGAATCCCCCCGGACGGTCTTCGCTTGCGCGCAGCGACGAATGCTGCGGTGAACTGTAACCGCTGCCCTTAGGGCTGACAACTCCCGCGCAGGTTCAGGAATCGCGCCGACGTGCCTGTATCGGCTCAGTCACCGCTCCGCGCGAGGCGCTGCCGACGAGTTCATCCTTCTAGAACACCAAGCACGACCTATCATAAAAAATAACAGACCGCCAGGCTGCGCGTCGGCGCCGCAGCTCCGCCGCCGGCAGGT
>CATPBM010000207.1 GCA_955652625.1 uncultured Steroidobacteraceae bacterium | reverse complement strand
TTCCAGCGCAGATCACCGTCGGCACGCCACGCCGCCAGGCAGGC
Source organism: uncultured Steroidobacteraceae bacterium (assembly GCA_955652625.1). Taxonomy (GTDB): domain Bacteria; phylum Pseudomonadota; class Gammaproteobacteria; order Steroidobacterales; family Steroidobacteraceae; genus 13-2-20CM-66-19. The sequence continues at coordinate 3,859 of CATPBM010000207.1, read as the reverse complement.
AGAGATGGTTGCCGTGGCTTCCAACGGCTGTTGGTCGAACGGCAGAGGCTGCGTGCGCAGGGCGCCGAAGCTGCTCGAGCCGATGGGCCGGAACAGTCCCGCCGGCGTCGTCTGCAGCGTCATAAGCCAGCGCAGGGATCGTAAGCCGGCGTTGACGTAGGAGCGCGTGGCGGTTGAGCACCCGGTGACGATCAAGGCCTGAGGTAGACGTGCGTTGTCATAGGCAAGCCCTTCCTCGAACCACGCCCAATCTTGGGTCTCCACCCCTGCCAGGCTCGAGACCAACCTACTGGCTAGCACGTCGCGCAGGCGCCTCGCCTCTGCGTCCTGCGCAACGGCTGCGCAATACGCGTCCAACCCCAGCAGGGTGAAACTCCATGCGCGCGGCGAGGGAAAGCTCTCCACAGCCGGCAGCGCCTCAGCGAACAGCGATGCGGCCCATCTCTGTCGCGAGGGATTGCGATCGCTGTGCGCGCACTCGCCCAGGGCCCAGAGCGCACGCCCGTGGCTGTCTTCCGAGCCCTGCTCCTCGAGCCAGCGTCGATCGAAACCCATGAAGTTGCGGAATCGCCGGGTGTCGGGATTCCAGGCGTGTTGGATAAAGGCGGCGAACCGGCTCGTTAGCGGTTCGGACAGGCGCTGCTCGCCGGGCTTGCTGAGCGCACAGGCCACCAGCAGCGCCCGGGCATTGTCATCGGTGCAATAACCATGCGATCGATCCGGCACGGCATGGAGTGCATGCTGGAACAGTCCGGTATCATCGCAAAGAGACAGAAGATGACCGACGTGCATCGCTGGCTGAGCCTGATTGTTGCGAGAACGCCTGCCCGTGTCTGGCCGCGCGATCATCCGCGGTCGATGGGCAAGCCGCGCACTATCAAAAACGGCGAGATAGCGCTCTGCTATCCGCGGCCATATCATCGGCCGGCTGCTCGCATAGGCGCGCTTGCGCATCGCAGAGCGCCGAACGTCGTCGGTAAGCAATGCCGCGATCTCGCCTCCGAGGGCTGCGGCGTCGCCGAAAGGAACCAGGATGCCGCGCCCATCGGCCAGCAACTCGCGGGCGTGCCAATAGGGCGTCGACACGACCGCCTTTCCCAAGCCGAAACTATAGGCCAGGGTGCCCGAGGTCATCTGCGCCTCATTGCGATAGGGTGTGACGTAGACATCACACATTGAGATGAAGCGCAGCAGTGTCGCCTGATCAACGAACTGATCGAGGAACACGACATGATCGGCGATTCCTAGGGCGCGGGCGCGCGCCACCAGGCTTTCGCGATAAGCCTCGCCTTGATCACGGATCAGATTCGGATGCGTCGCTCCGAGCACGACATAGACTGCATCGGGTCGGCTCCTCAGGATCGCTGGCATGGCATCGATTACAATATCGACGCCCTTGCTGGGAGACAGCAGCCCGAAGGTCAGAATGACGGATCGACCGACGAAGCCGAAGGCGCTTTTCGCCTCGCCGGGTTCGACGAATGCAAAATCGGGAGTTCCGTGCGGGATGACCTCGATCTTTTCGGCCGCCAGCTCATAGACAGTGCGTAGCAGTTCCCTGCCTTTCTCGGCCATGACGATAACCCGCGAGGAAGCCCCGACGATCCGATCGAGAACGCTGCGCTGCGCGGGGGTCGGCTGCGACAGTACGGTATGCAGCGTGGTCACGAGCGGCATGGTGAGCCGCGAAATGAGCGCCAGGATATGGCCGCCCGCCTCGCTGCCGAAAATGCCGAACTCGTGCTGAAGCGAAACGACCTCGTATTGGCCGGAATTCAGGATATCGGCTGCGCGCTCGTAGTCATCCAGTTTGCCGTCGTTGATCTGCAGGCGCACGGTGGGAGGGTAATCATAGACGTGACCATGGTCGGTCATCGCCACGATGCACGTTTCCACCGTCGAGGACTTCGCGATCGCCTGTTGCAGATCGGTCGTGAAGGTGGCGATCCCGCAGCGACGCGGCAGTGAATTCCCGATGAACGCCAAACGGCTGAGCGCCATTACGCCCACGCCTGCGCGGCTGGGAAGACTGGCACGTCGTTAAGCGACGCACGTTTCTGCACCAGCCGCGTGCAAGTCTGTCCGATCGCTGCTAGCACCTTCAACGAATCAGGCGCGCCCAAGGCGCGAGCCGCGGAACATTGCGTGGTAGACGAACAGCACGACGGCCGCCCCGATGACCGCGACAACGATGCTATACAGGTTGAGCCCGTTTACGCCGCGCATTCCGAACGCGTGGAACAGCCAGCCGCCCACGACCGCCCCCACGATACCGAGAAGAATGTCAATGACGACGCCCTCTCCGGTTCGGTTGACGATCTTGCTGGCGATGAAGCCGGCGATAAGCCCAAGGATTATCCATACGAGTAATGACATGATATTTTTCCAGCCGCAACGAGACGGCATGAATGGGTCTAAGGGCGTCGCCGCTGTGTACGGCGACCTAAGCCGCAGTGTGGTCGCAGGCGTCGGGGAGGTCGGTGCGGCGGCGAACATAATATGGGCATCAAGTGGCATTTTCGCGCCGGCACGCCCCACTTCAGCGGGGCCCTTTGCCCGGCAGACGCAACATTGCGCGCACGTTTGATGTTGTGAGGACATGGAGGAAGTTGCGAACCTTGGCGCCTCGTCCAAGCCGTGCGAATTCCTCCGCAAAGAGGTCGCGGACGCGTTCCGGTGCTGCACCGGCGCGGTCGGTCAAGACCCTGATCGTACGCTCGCGTCTTGCGGCTTCCTTCTTATCCTCGCGAATTGAACTCATCGTGACCTCGTGCTGGAGGCGCTTGTACGCGGCGCCATCACTTACGGGACTTAACAATGCGACGCGCGCCGCACACAGTCGGTGCGCGGGCGCGCATACCGCTGCACCACTCGGGGAATCTCAATGAGACGACGTGTTCGCGTTGGGTGAGTGTGAGTCAGCACTGAACGTACGCTGACGCACCGAAGTCTTCGGCTCGGCGGAGCATGACCATCGTGGGTGCTCGGCGGCGTCCAGGTAGCGGCGACCCGACTTCACACGCGGGTTCAGGAGTCCGTCGTACAAGTCTCTGGCGACTACGTAACACCCGCAAGCCGCTGCCTCCAGTCCACGCACGTCGAGGATAGTCAGTTTGCCTCGGCTGTAGCGGATCAACTTGCGCTTCTGCAGCTTACCTGCCGCTTGAGTGATACCCACCCGACGGACGCCCAGCATGTACGCCATGAATTCCTGCGTGATAGCGAACGTATCCGAGTGCGCCCGATCGCGAGTCATGAGAAGCCAGCGCGCGAGACGCGCCTCCACGACGTGGAAGTGCGTGCAGGCGGCCAACTGCGAGAGCTGACTCATGAGTACGTACTGGTAGCAATTCAACCTTTGCAGCAGCGCGGGACTGCGCTGCGCTTCGCGGGAGAACTGCGTTGCGTTCATTCGCAAGGCCGGTCCTGCGCCCTGCACCAGCGCCCGGACCGGCGCAACGTTCACGCCGAGCAGCAGCGAGACTCCCAGCATGCCTTCTGTGCCAACGAGTCCCACTTCGAGCCTGGGTTGCTCGTCCAGCGCGGAGATCAGCGAGATGAAGCCGCCGGTGGGGAAGTAGACGTCGCGAATGCGGTCGCCCTGCTCATACAGGATATCGCCGAAGGCCAGCTCCACGGGCTCGCAGCGCGCTATCAGCTGCCGGCTCTCGACTCCAGGCAGGCCGGCGAGAAGCTGATTCTTGTGGGAAAGCGCAGCGGCTGCAGCATGGCGCGAGCGTTTTTCTGGTCGAGTGTAAGTAGGGCCCATAGCGCAGTAGAGCGCTTCCGCCGATGTGGAGTCGGTGCGTCGGCGCACACACAGGTCAGAGCGACGCCGCTACCTATTCCAGCACGGGAT
>CATPBM010000206.1 GCA_955652625.1 uncultured Steroidobacteraceae bacterium | reverse complement strand
GCCGTACTTCACCGGAAATCCCGGGCAGAAGCTCTATCAATGGGACGTGCAGCTGAACTTCCAGTACATGCCGAAGGACTGGATCACCTGGTGGACCGAGGCCACGTTCCGGCATTCGGACGTTCCCTATTGGTCCGGACCGAATGGCGTGACGCCACCCCTTGGCAACACCGGCGCGCCGGGGAGCTTCGTCTGCAATAACGGCAGCCCCATCGGGAGCGACGCCTGCGCCAGCGAAGGCGGCGTGTGGTATCCGGACCTGCGCACGCGCGAGATCGTCTGGGGGGCGGGCGTCATGGTCAAGTTCTGAGCGCGCGGCAGTCGTGCTGTTCGCCAATAGCCGCCAGCCTCACCGTAGGCTGGGCGTGGGATTTATCTTGCGAAACAAGGGGCTTTGGACGCCGCGCCATCTCCAAACAGGACACAAGTCCCACCCCGCAGGCAGGGGCGTGGTAAGTTACCGCGCCCTCTTTAATAGCCCCCTTTCAGGCATGTCCCCCATTTCCCCCAACGAACCACGAGCCCCCCTGATCTGGACCAATGCGCTGATGTTCGCGCTGACGTTCGCGGCCGCCGCGATCCTGGTGCCGTGGTATGGCCTGACGCACGGGTTCTCGACCGCCGACTGGGGCGTGTTTGTCTTTTTTCTCGGCGCCAACGGCATAGCGATCACCGCGGGCTACCATCGCCTGTGGGCGCACCGCACCTACGATGCGCACTGGAGCGTGCGGCTGCTCTACCTGGTGTTCGGCACCATGGCGCTGCAGAACAGTGCCTTCGCCTGGTGCAGCGGGCACCGTACGCATCACCTCCATGTCGATGACGTGGACCTCGATCCGTACTCGGCGCGACGTGGGTTCTGGTTCTCGCACATCGGCTGGATGCTGCGCGCGTATCCGAGCGGCCAGCCCGACTTCGCCAACATCCCGGACCTGAAGAAGGATGCGATGCTGGACTTCCAGCACCGCTACTACCTGCCGCTCGCGCTCGCCACCAACTTCGGCCTGCCGCTCGCGGCCGGCTTTCTGTTCCACGACGTGTGGGGGATGCTGATTCTCGCCGGCGTGCTGCGCCTGGTATGGAGCCATCACGTCACCTTCTTCATCAATTCGCTCGCCCACATGTGGGGCACCCGGCCGTATACCGAGGACAACAGCGCGCGCGACAACCCGGTGCTCGCGGTCATCACCTACGGCGAGGGCTATCACAACTTCCATCACATCTTCACGCACGACTACCGTAACGGCGTGCGCTGGTGGCAGTGGGATCCGACCAAGTGGCTGATCGCGGGCCTGGAGCGCGTCGGACTCGCGCGGCGCCTGAAACGCACGCCGGTGTTCCAGATCCAGCGCGCGCTGCTCGCCATGCAGTTCACCCGCGCGCAGGCGCGGCTCGCTAAGTTCCCCGCGGCCGGACCCTCGCACATCGAGCAGTTGCGCGCGCGCCTGGCGCACGAGTACGAGAGCTTCCTCGCGGCGGTCGCCGACTGGGCGCGCGTCAAGGAGCAGTGGCTCGAAGAGAAGAAGCGCGCGGTGCTCGAGCAGTGGGAGCAAGTGGACGTGCAGAGCAGGCTGCGCGATATCGAGCGGCGCCTGAGCCAGCAGCTGCGGCGCATGCGCGTGCTGCAGGCGCAGCTCTTGTAGTTAGATTGGCCGAAAGTGCCTGCGGCACTTTCGGCAGGCCAACCCATCCTTTCCCGGGCGCTTGGCACGCCCTGTGCCGTTCGTGCACCATGCGTTCATGGGACGCATTTTCGAAGTCCGAAAACATACGATGTTCGCGCGGTGGAACCGCATGGCGAAGCAATTCGCCCGCATCGCGAAGGACATCACCATGGCCGTCAAGGCCGGGGGTACGGACCCCGCGTCCAATCCCATGCTGCGGCGGACCATCCAGAACGCGCGCGCCGTCAACATGCCGAAGGACAGGGTCGAGGCGGCGATCAAGCGCGCCGCCGGGCGCGATGCCGCCAACTACCAGGAAGTCCTGTACGAAGGCTATGCGCCGCACGGCGTGGCGCTGCTGGTGGAAACGGCGACCGACAACCCGACGCGCACCGTCGCGGCCGTGCGCAACATCATCACCAAGGGCGGGGGCAACCTCGCCACCCATGGCAGCGTCAGTTTCCTGTTCCGCAAGATGGGAGTGTTTCGCCTGAACCCAGAAGGCATCGACCAGGATGACCTCGAGCTGTACCTCATCGATCACGGGCTCGACGAGATGGGCGAGAGCACGGGCGAAAAAGGCGAACCGCAGCTGGTGATTCGCGGAGCCTTTGCCGATTTCGGCAGGCTGCAGGAGGCACTGGAAGCGCGCCGTCTCACGCCGCTGTCGGCGGAGCACGAGTACATCTGCGCCGTGCCGACGCAGCTGCCGGAGGAGCAGGCCACCGAGGTCCTGACGGTGATCGATCGCCTCGAGCAGGACGAGGACGTGCAGAAGGTGTTCCACACCCTCGCTTGAGCGAATGCAGGCTGTCCTGGCGCCGCGGCGCGCCCGCAGTGCCCGCACCGGCCGTCGCCGCGCTATGCTTAGGGTCGTGCACGAGTACCACCTGGAACCCGCCCACGCCCCGGACGCCGCGCTGCTGGCGATGATGGCGCGCGAGTGGGTGGAAACGGGCTTGCGACCGGCGTGGGGCGCGTCGCGCATCAGCTGGCACATGCGCCATCCGGAGAGCGTCGTGCTCAGCGCGCGCACCGCGAGCACGATCGCCGGCTTCGCCATCATGCGCTACGCCGACGACGCCGCGCACCTGAACCTGCTTGTCGTCGCGCCGGCGCATCGCCGCCGCGGACTCGCCCGGCGCCTCATGCAGTGGCTCGAGGAAACCGCGCTCACGGCCGGCACGTTCATCATCGGGCTCGAGCTGCGCGCTGGAAACGAAGCCGCGCGCGCCTTCTACCGCGCGCTCGGTTACCACGAGCACGGCTCAATCCCCGGTTACTACCAGGGGAGGGAATCCGCGATTCGCATGATGCGCGACCTGCGCGCCAGCCGCGCGGCGACGCCGGGGGCGCGGCAACAGACTCCCTGAAGCGGCCGGGCGGCTATTCCGCAAGCTGCGGTTCGATGCGGAAATCGAACGTGAAGGAGTGGGCGCCGTCCGCGGCGACGGTGATGCTCATCTTTCCGCTGATGCCCCTCAGCTCGCCGGTGCCCGAGTCCGGCACCACCGTGATGCTGGCGGCGGGCGTGCCGCGGGTCATGGTGGCGCTGTGCTGCAGGACGAAGCTGCCGCTCTTCCCGTTGAGTTTCCCGGTCACGCGCTCCATGGCCACGTAGCCGGCCGAGCCCTTCATATCCGTCTGGATGGCCAGCATTTCCCCCTTGCTGACCCCTTCCAGATCACCGTGGAAGCGCTTGTCGATGGTCAGGCGGCCGATGTTGGCGGCGCGCGCGACCTGGGTGTCGGGTTTCTGGGGCGTGACCTTCACGTCGAAGGCTCCGGTGGCGTGCTGGCTCATGCAGGCGGTCTCCTGGAAGTCAGTGTCAGTCCGGCATCGGCGTCATCTGTCCGGCGAGCGCATCCTCGAAGCCGAAGTGGCGCAGGTCACGCACGCGCTGCGGGAAGAGTATGCCATCCAGGTGATCGACTTCGTGCTGCACCACGCGTGCATGAAACCCCTCCACCGTTCGGTCGATCGGCGCCCCCAGCGCATCGAATCCCTGGTAGCGCAGGCGGCGAAAGCGCGGCACCAGACCCCGCATCCCGGGCACCGACAGGCACCCCTCCCAGCCTTCATCCTGCTCGCTTCCCAACGGCGTGAGCAAGGGATTCACCAGCACGGTGTAGGGTACGGGGGCGAGGTGCGGGTAGCGCGCGTTGTCCTCGAGCTCGAAGATCACCACGCGCGCGCTCACCCCGATCTGCGGTGCGGCGATGCCGGCGCCGCTCAAGGCGCGCATGGTGTCATCCAGGTCGGCCACGAGGGCGGCGAGCTCGGCGTCGAAGCGCGTCACGGGAGCGGCCACCTCGCGCAGCTGCGGCTCGCCCATTTTCAATACGCGCCGTACGGCCATGGCGTCCCCGTGAAACCCCTAGCGGCGCGGCGTCGGATCAGCGGCCGCGACGGGGATCGAGATGCGATGATCGCGGAACACCAGCGGCTGCTCGCGCGCGCTGAGCGCCGCGGAGCCGGCCGCGCGTGCGGCACGCTCAACCGCCTGGGTCACGAGGCCGTGGTGGGGCGAGAGATCGCACACGGGGTCCGCATTGTCCGCATCGCCCGTCAGCAGATACGCCTGGCAGCGGCAGCCGCCGAAGTCCCTGGTCTTCTCCGGGCAGCTGCGGCAAGGCTCCTTCATCCAGGCATCGCCGCGAAAGCGATTGAAGGCCGGGGAGTCGTACCAGATGGCGCGGATGCTCGAGTCGCGCACGTTGGGAAGGTTCAGGCCCGGCAGCATGCGCGCCGCGTGACAGGGCATGGCGATGCCATCAGGTGCGACGGCGAGGAATACCGACCCGAGGCCGCTCATGCAGGCCTTGGGCCGGGTCTCGAAGTAGTCCGGCACCACGAAATAGATCTGCATCTTCCCGGCCACGCGTTCGCGAAATCGCTGCGTGATCTCTTCGGCACGCTCGAGTTGAGTGCGGCTCGGCAACAGCTGCGCGCGGTTGAGCCACGCCCAGCCGTAGTACTGCGTGTTGGCGAGCTCGACGTACTGCGCGCCCATGCGCTCGGCCATCTCGAGGATCTCGCCCACGTGATCGATGTTGAGCCGGTGCAGGACCACGTTCAGCACCATGGGATAGTCGTAGCGGCGGATGAGTGCCGCCTGCTTCGACTTGAGCTCGAAAGTGCGCGTGCTGCTCAGGAAATCGTTCATCGCGCGCGTGCTGTCCTGGAAGGACAGCTGGATGTGATCGAGGCCGGCGCTCTTGAGCGCGCCGATGCGTGCCTCGGTCATGCCAACGCCCGAGGTGATGAGGTTGATGTAGAACCCCAGCGCATGCGCCTCCGCGACGATCGGCTCGAGATCATCGCGTGCCAGCGGCTCCCCTCCCGAGAGGCCCAGCTGCACCGCGCCCAGCGCGCGCGCCTCGCGCAGCACGCGAATCCAGTCCGCGGTTGCCAGTTCCGGCCCCACGTTGCCGAAGTCCGTGGGGTTGTAGCAAAACACGCAGTGCAGCGGACAGCGGTAGGTCAGCTCCAGCAGCAGCCAAAGCGGAGGCCCAACGCCGTGCGCCGTTTCCCCCAGCGGCGGTCCCGGGG
>CATPBM010000205.1 GCA_955652625.1 uncultured Steroidobacteraceae bacterium | reverse complement strand
GGTTCAGCAGCACCGCGGCGATGCCGCTCATGCCGCTGCCGCCTATGCCGACGAAGTGGATGGTATTGATCCGGCGCATGCGATCGCGCCGGTCGCTCGTGACGCGCCGCTCCTCGCGCGGCCGTTCCGGCAGCGTGCGGCGCTCCCCGTTCATGCCGCCCTCCGCGCCAGTTCCATGCACGAGGCGGCGAGCTCGTCCGCGGCGCGCGGCTTGGCCAGGAGGCGCGCACGCTCGGCCATGGCGAGGAGCGTGCCGCGGCCCGCACACAGGCGCTGCAGCTCGCTGGCGAGGCGCTCGGCGGTGAGCTCGCGGTCGGATATCAACACCGCGGCGCCCTCGCGCACCAGATACTGCGCGTTGTACGACTGATGATCGTCCACCGCATTCGGAAACGGCACCAGGATCGCCGCGACGCCTACCGCGGCGAGCTCCGACACGGTGAGCGCGCCCGCGCGGCAGATCACGAGGTCCGCCCAGCCGTAGGCTTCACTCATGTCTTCGATGAAGGGGCGCACGTCCGCGCGCACGCCGGCCTGGGCGTAGCTCGCCCGTCCGGCCTCGATCCAGCGCTCGCCGGCCTGGTGGCGCACGTCGAAAGGCAGCCACGCCGAAAGGCGCTTCAGGGCAAAGGGCACGATGGCGTTGAGGCGCGTCGCCCCCTGGCTGCCGCCGATGACCAGGATGCGCACCGGGCCTGTGCGTCCGGCGAAGCGCGTCGCCGGCGGCGGCACGGCGCTGATGTCGCGCCGCACGGGGTTGCCGATGGCCCGCGCGTGCACGTTGTGCCCGAAGCTGCCGGGGAAGGCTTCGAGCACCTGGCGCGCGAGATGCGCCAGGCAGCGGTTGGTGAAGCCGGCGATGGCGTTCTGCTCGTGGATCAGGAGCGGTCGGCGGGTGAGCCAGGCGGCGACCCCGCCCGGGCCGGTCACGAAGCCTCCGAGTCCGACCAAGACGATCGGTCGATAGCGCCACATGACGGCGAGCGCCTGGCCGAGCGCGAGCAGCACTCGAAACGGCGCGGCGACCCAGGTGAGCGCGCCCTTCCCGCGCAGGCCCCCGACCGACAGCCGCTCGATCGGGATGCCTTCCGCGGGAATGACGCGCGACTCGAGTCCGCGCGCGGTGCCGAGCCAGATCACTTGCAGCGACTGCTCGCGCAGCAGCCGCGCGAGCGCCAGCCCCGGGAACACGTGACCGCCGGTGCCGCCTGCCATGATGAGGATGGGGCCCTTCACGCCCGGCCCCGCACGGTGGCCGGGCCGCGCTGACTGGCGCAGGCCTCGTGATATACGCGCAGCAGCAGCCCCACCCAGGCGAGCGCTACGATGAGGCTCGAGCGCCCGTAGCTCATGAGGGGCAGCGTCAGGCCCTTGGTGGGCAGCACTCCCATGTTGACGCCGATGTTGATGAACGCCTGGATGCCGATCCACAGGCCGAATGCCGCGGCACAGTAGGCCGGGAACTTCAGTCCCGCCTCGGATGCCAGGCGCGCGATGTGAAAAGCTCGCCACACCAGCGCGAGGAACAGCGCGAGCGTCACCACCACCCCGAGCAGGCCGAGCTCCTCCGCCAGCACCGCGAACAGGAAATCCGTGTGCGCCTCGGGCAGGTAGAACAGCTTCTGCACCGAATCGCCCAGGCCCACGCCGAACCACTGGCCGCGGCCGATGGCGATGAGGGACTGCGTGAGCTGAAAGCCGCTGTTGTAAGGATCCGCCCACGGGTCGAGAAACCCCGTCAGGCGCCGCACGCGGTAGCTGGAGCTCACCGCCAGCACCCCGAAGCCCACCGCGGTGATGGCCGTCATGGCGATCACATAGCGCAGGCGCGCGCCGGCGAGGAACAGCAGGCCAAAGCCGGTCGCGAACAGTACGGTCGCGGCGCCGAAGTCCGGCTCGATCAGCAGCAGCACGCTCACCGCGAACAGCAGCCCGAGCGGTTTCAGGAGGCCAGCGAGTGACTCGCGCAGCTGGCTCTCGCGACGCACCGCGTAACTGGCGAGGTAGATGAGGACCAGCACACGCGCCAGCTCCGACACCTGGAAGTTGGCCCCCGCGAGTCGCAGCCAGCGACGGCTGCCGTTGACGGCGTGCCCGAGCCCCGGAATGAGCACGACGACCAGCAGCGCGATCGCAATCGCCAGCAGCACTACCGAGGCGCGCTCCAGGAGCTCCGTGCGGATCGAGAACACCAGCGCGGCGCAGCCGGCGCCGATGAGTGTCAGCAGCAGCTGCCGCTCGAGGTAGTAGAACGGCTGGCCGGTCTCCTGGCCGGCGATCGACACCGAGGCGGAGGTCACCATGATAAGCCCCACCAGCACGATCCCTAAGGCGAGCGCGATGGTCACGGCGTCCAGGTGCACGCCGGCGCCGCGGCTGCTGCTGCGGGCGAAACCCATGAGCGAAGTACCGGCGCCGCCGCTCATGCCGCCAGCTCCTGCACGGCGGCTGCGAACACTGCGCCGCGGTGGGTGTAGTCACGGAACATGTCGAGGCTCGCGCACGCCGGCGACAGCAGCACCGTGTCTCCGGGACGGGCAGCGCGCGCGGCGGCCTGCACGGCCTCCCGGAGCGTGGCGCAGGTCTCTAGCGTGCACGCGCCGCTGAGGGCGCGCGCCAGCTGCGGCGCATCGCGGCCGATGAGCACGGTGTGCCGGACCTTGCCACGGAAGGCGGCGGCGAGCGGCGTGAAATCCTGGTTCTTGCCCTCGCCGCCGGCAATGACGATGAGCGGGCCCGGAAGGCCAGCGACCGCGGCGAGGGTGGCGCCGACGTTGGT
>CATPBM010000204.1 GCA_955652625.1 uncultured Steroidobacteraceae bacterium | reverse complement strand
GTGCGGCATTACCGGCATGAAGCCCACGTATGGACGCGTCTCGCGCTACGGCATGGTCGCCTTCGCCTCGAGTCTCGACCAGGCTGGCGTGCTGACCGCGACCGCGGCAGATGCGGCGCTCCTGCTGCGCGAGATGGCGGGCTTCGATGCCGGCGATTCCACCAGCGTCGAGCGCGAAGTGCCCGACTACGTCGCGGAGCTCGAGCAGCCGCTCGCGGGACTGAAGATCGGGCTGCTGCGGGAATTCTTTGACAAGGGACTCGACCCGGAGTACGAGCGGCGCGTGCGCGAGGCGCTCAGGGTCTACGAGGGACTCGGGGCCACGCTCGCCGAGGTGAGCCTGCCCAACCTGCAGCTGTCGGTGCCCGCGTACTACGTCGTGGCCCCGGCGGAATGCTCCGCGAACCTGGCGCGTTTCGACGGCGTGCGCTTCGGGCACCGCTGCGAGAGCCCGCGTGACCTGAATGACATGTACCGCCGCTCGCGCGGCGAGGGGTTTGGCGCGGAGGTGAAGCGCCGCATCATGACGGGCACCTATGTGCTGTCGGCAGGCTACTACGACGCCTACTACCTCAAGGCGCAGCGCGTGCGCGCGCTGATCAACGCCGACTTCGCGAACGCCTTCAGGAGTGTCGACGTGCTCATGGGGCCCACGACTCCGACGCCCGCGTTCGAGATCGGTGCCAAGACCGCCGACCCGATCACCATGTACCTGAACGACATCTACACCATCGGCGCGAATCTCGCCGGACTGCCCGCGGTGTCGATTCCCTGCGGCTTCGTGCAGGACCTGCCGGTTAGCCTGCAGATCGTCGGTCCGCACTTCGCGGAAGGCCGCGTGCTCGCCGCGGCGCACGCGCTGCAGCGCGCGAGCGACTGGCACACGCGCGTGCCGCAGGCCTACGCATGAGCGCCTGGGAAACGGTCATCGGGCTCGAGATCCACGCGCAGCTCGCCACGCGTTCGAAGATCTTTTCCGGATCCGCCACCGCCTACGGGGCGCCGCCGAACACGCAGGCGAGCCTGGTCGACCTGGGCTACCCCGGCGTGCTGCCGGTGCTGAACGGCGAGGCCGTGCGTATGGCGGTGAAATTCGGGCTGGCGATCAATGCGCGCATCGCACCGCGGTCGGTGTTCGCGCGCAAGAACTACTTCTACCCGGATTTGCCGAAGGGCTACCAGATCAGCCAGTACGAGCTGCCGATCGTCGTGCAGGGCTCAGTCGACATCGTGCTGGAGGATGCGAGCGTGAAGCGCATCGGCGTCACGCGCGCACATCTCGAGGAGGACGCCGGCAAGTCCTTGCACGAGGGGCTGCCGGGGATGACCGGCATCGACCTGAACCGCGCCGGCACGCCGCTGCTGGAGATCGTCTCCGAGCCGGACCTGCGCTCGGCAAAGGAAGCGGTCGCCTACATGAAGAAGGTGCACACGCTGGTGCGCTACCTTGAGATCTGCGACGGCAACATGCAGGAGGGCTCGTTCCGCTGCGACGCCAACGTCTCGGTGCGCAAGCCGGGCGCGGACAAGTTCGGCACCCGCGCGGAAATCAAGAATCTTAATTCCTTCCGCTTCGTGGAACGCGCCATCAACTACGAGGTCGAGCGCCAGGTCGAGGTGCTCGAGTCCGGCGGCAAGGTGGTGCAGGAAACGCGTCTCTACGACCCCGATAAGGGCGAGACCCGCTCCATGCGTTCCAAGGAAGAGGCCAACGACTATCGTTACTTTCCCGATCCGGACCTCCTGCCGGTGGAACTCGCCGCGGCATTCATCGACTCGGTGCGCGCAGGTCTGCCTGAGCTTCCCGACCACAAGGCCGCGCGCTTTGCCGCGCAATACGGCCTGTCGGTCTACGACGCAGGGGTTCTCACCGCGAGCCGCGAGCTCGCGGCCTACTACGAGGAGGTGGTGCGCGAGGCGCCACAGGATCCGAAGCTCGCAGCCAACTGGGTCATGGGCGAGCTCGCCGCGGCGCTCAACAAGGAGGGTCTCGACGTCGATGCGGGGAAACTCGCGCCGGCACGTCTCGCGGGGCTGCTGAAGCGTATTTCCGACCAGACCATTTCCGGCAAGATCGCGAAGGAGGTGTTCGAGGCCATGTGGTCGGAAGGTTCGGGCGCGGATGCGGTCATCGAAGCGAAGGGCCTCAGGCAGATCACCGACAGCTCCGCCATCGAGCGCGTGATCGATGAGGTGCTGGCGAAGAATCCCGGCCAGCTCGCGGAGTACCGCTCTGGCAAGGACAAGCTGTTCGGTTTTTTTGTGGGCCAGGTCATGAAGGCTACCGGCGGCAAGGCGAACCCCGCCCAGCTGAATGAGCTCTTGCGCCGCAAACTTCGCGGCTGAGCGCGTAGAAACATCGCCGGCTGCTCGCTGGCCTTCATGGCCCGCGGGGTTGAGTTGCGCCAGCGCCTGCCGCATTGTGAGCAGATGGAAACGGCAGCCGTTTCGAACACTGATCAGGTACGTCGCTTCATTTTCGAGAAGTGTCCCGTGCGCGGCCATTGGGTACGCCTCGCGGGCGCCTGGCGGGATCTGCGCGCCCACACGCGTTATCCGCCGATGGTGAGCGAGCTGCTTGGCCAGGCCGCGGCCGCCTCGGTGCTGCTTGCAGCGACCCTCAAGTTTCGGGGCACGCTCACTTTCCAGCTGCAGGGCGACGGCGCGGTGAACCTGCTGGTCGCCCAGTGCACGCACGATTTCCGTCTGCGGGCGGTAGCGCGCTGCGATGATGCGCGGCTCGCGGCGCTGTCGGGGGATTCGCGCCGGGGGGCGCTCTTCAGGCAGCTCGTCGGTACCGACGGGCGGGTCACGGTAACGATTGAAGCGGACGAGAAGAGCATGCGCTACCAGGGAGTGGTGCCCCTCGCCGGCACGTCTCTCGCGGAATCCCTGGAGACTTACTTTGCGTCCTCCGAACAGCTGCCGACGCGCGTCCTGCTGGCGGCGGACGAGGAATTGGGCGCGGGGATGCTGGTGCAGAAGCTTCCCGAGGCCGGTGCAGGCGATGCGGAAGAGGTGACCGCAGCCTGGGAGGCGGCGCAGAGCGGGATCGAACGCGTCAGCCCCAGTGAGCTTCTGCGCAACCCCGTGGAACAGGTGCTGGGGCAGGGCTTCAGCGGCCACGATCTGCGCCTCTTTCGTGGCGCGTCCGTGCGCTTCGAGTGCCGCTGCAGCTCCGGCCGGGTGGTAGGACTGCTGCGGGCGCTCGGGCCCGGCGAGGTGCGGGACGTGCTGAAGGAGCAGGGGGCCGTGACGGTCACCTGCGAGTTCTGTCATCGTCCTTATCGATTCGATGCAGTGGACGTGGAAGCCCTCTTTGCGGAAGGGCCGGCTCCAGGTGGCTCGGGCGCGATTCATTAGTTCTTGTCGTTCCAGTATTGTCTCTCTAATGAGACTATGAGTCGCACATCAAGCCATGGTGGCTGACGAATGGCCAGGGGGCGCCAAAAAAGGGAAGCCGTCACCAGAAATTAAATAAATGTACAATTCTCAAATGAACTGTGTACCCCCTCAGAC
>CATPBM010000203.1 GCA_955652625.1 uncultured Steroidobacteraceae bacterium | reverse complement strand
GCGCGGGCGCGTGGCGGGGCCGGCTCGGGCGTGGTGGTGACGCCGGACGGCTACCTGCTCACCAACGAGCACGTCGTGCAGCGTGTGTCGGAAGCGCGCGTCACATTCGTCGATGGCCGCAGCGTTCCGGCGGTGCTCGCCGGCCGCGACCCAGCCACCGATCTTGCGGTGCTGCGTGCCCAGGCCGGCGCGCTGCCCTACGCACAACTCGCCGGCGGACAACGCCTGCGCGCCGGGCAGCTGGTGGTCGCGGTAGGCAATCCCTACGGCTTCGAATCCACGGTGTCGGCCGGGGTGGTCAGCGCGCTCGGGCGCTCGCTCCGCAGCCGGCAGGGGCGGCTCATCGAAGGGGTGGTGCAGCACACGGCTGCGCTCAATCCTGGAAACTCCGGCGGCCCACTGGTGGATGCGGCCGGAAGCGTCGCCGGCATCAACACGGCCATCATTGCCATGGCGCAGGGCATCGGCTTCGCCGTTCCGGCAGCGACCGCGCAATGGGTGCTGACGGAGATTCTCACGCAGGGGCGCGTGCGGCGCGCCTGGCTTGGCATCACGGCGCGCGACCGGCCGCTCGATCTGCGACTGGTGCGCGCGCTGGGCTTAAGCACTGTGCGCGCCGTGGAAATCCTGTCGCGCGAGCCCTCGGGACCGGCCACGGACGCGGACCTGCGTCCCGGAGATCTGATCGTGGGAGTCGGCGACAGCGTGGTCGACGGCATCGATGCGCTGCACCGGCACCTGGGCCGCGTGCCGCCGGGGACCGAACTTAAGCTTTCGATCGTGCGCCGGGTGCAGCTGCTGACAGTGCCTCTCGCGGCGCGCGAGCCGCCCTAGGGGAGCGGCAAGCTTTCACACGATGCTGTCGATGACGCCGCCGTCCACGCGCAGCGCCGCGCCGGTCGTGGCCGAGGCCTGTGGCGAGCACGTGTAGACGACGAGATTCGCCACTTCCCTCAGGGGTTGCCAGGCGCTGCAGGATCGAGCTGGAACGGTGAGTGCGCACGAAATCGGCGCCGGCCTCCTCGATTCTCTTGCCCGCGCGGGCGCTGTCCTTCAGCATGGCCCTGACGCCATCCGACAAAGTCGGCCCGGGTAAGGCAGCCCGACATGAACTGCATGGTCACCGGATCGGCGTTGAGCGCGGCGATGGGCGCGAGATCCGTCGCGCGCCATTGGCGAAGCTGCAGTCGTGGGCTGGTGAGGACGGTCATCTTTGCTTGCAAGAGCCTCGCAGGCCGGTATTATCGAACGCATAGTGATGGTGTAAGACAGTCGATCGACGGGACAGCGGCCCCAGGCCCTCCGTCCGGCTTCGACTGCTCATTCGCGCCCTCAGCGCAAGAATTGCTGGCCGGTCTTTTGAGCCGCGGGCGTTTCGTCCGCGGCGCGGACCTGCCTGGCGCTCGCGGGACCCCGTAGGACCGTCACCATGCAAGCTTCCTCCACAGGACTCTACAAAGATGCGTACGAGCGCGACAGTTGCGGCTTTGGCCTGATCGCAAGCCTCGACGATGTGCCGAGCCATTGGCTGGTGCGCACCGCGATCACCTCGCTGAACCGCCTCACGCACCGCGGGGCCGTAGCCGCTGACGGCAAGACCGGCGACGGTTGCGGGCTGCTGCTCAAGAGACCTGAGGGCTTCTTGCGCGCGGTGGCCGCTGAGGCCGGCATCGGGCTCGCCGCGCGCTTCGCTTCGGGGCTGGTGTTCCTGTCGCACGATGCCTCCCAGGCCGCCGCGGCGCGCGCGGCGCTCGCCGCCGAGCTCGCCCGAGCGGGGCTCGAGCTCGCCGGCTGGCGCGTGGTGCCGCTGCAGCCGGAAGCGTGTGGCGCGGAGGCGCTGAAATCGCTGCCGGTGATCGAGCAGGTATTCGTCAACTGTGCCTCAGCGGATATCGACGAAGCCTCGTTCAACCGCAGACTCTTCATGGCGCGGCGCCTGACCGAGAAGGCGCGTGCGGCCGACCCGGTGTTCTACGTCCCAAGTCTCTCGGCGAGCACGCTGGTCTACAAGGGCATGGTGATGCCGCAATACCTGCCGCAGTTCTACCCCGACCTCGCCGATTCGCGCCTGACGAGCTCGGTGGCCGTCTTTCACCAGCGCTTTTCCACCAACACCCTGCCGCAGTGGCGCCTCGCGCACCCGTATCGATTCCTCGCCCACAACGGCGAGATCAACACCGTGCAGGGCAATCGCAACTGGGCTACCGCGCGCGGACCGCTGCTGCGCTCCGCGCTCCTGCCGCAGCTGCAGGAGGTGCTGCCGCTGGTCGCGCCGACGGGCTCGGATTCCCAGAGCCTGGACAACATGCTCGAGGTGCTGCTGATGGGCGGGCTCGATCCGCTGCACGCCATGCGCCTGCTGATTCCGCCGGCCTGGCATGGCCTGGATGCGCTTGACGCGGATCTGCGCGCCTTCTACGAGTACTACTCCGTGCACATGGAGCCCTGGGACGGGCCGGCGGGCGTGGTGCTGACGGACGGGCGCTACGCGGTGTGCACGCTCGATCGCAACGGGCTGCGGCCGGCGCGCTTCTGCATCACCAGGAACCGCTGCCTCACCATCGCCTCCGAGACCGGAGTGTGGGATTACCCACCCGAGGACGTGCTGAAGAAGGGCAAGCTCGGCCCCGGGGACATGATCGCGCTGGATCTGCAGTCCGGGACGCTGCTGTCTTCCGCGGACATCGACCAGGTCCTCAAGAGCCGCCATCCGTACAAGACCTGGCTGAAGCAGGGGGTGCGCTACCTCGAGAGCGACCTCGTGGACCCGCGGCTGGCCGCCGAGCCCATGGACCGCGCAACCCTCTCGCTCTACCAGAAGATGTTCAACGTCACCCAGGAGGAGCGCGACGACATCATCCGCGTGCTCGCGCAGGACGAGAACGAGGCGGTGGGCTCGATGGGCGACGACACGCCCATGCCGGTGCTGTCGCACAAGGTGCGCTCGCTCTACGACTACTTCCGCCAGCAGTTCGCCCAGGTCACGAACCCGCCCATCGACCCGCTGCGCGAGACCATTGTGATGTCGCTGCAGACGCAGATCGGGCCGGAATGCAACATCTTCGAGCCCGCGCCCGAGCACGCGCGCCAGATCGTGCTCGGCTCGCCGATCCTCTCGCAAAGGAAGTTGCGCCAGATCCTCGCGATCGAGGAAGTCACGCACGAGTTCATCGATCTGCAGTACGACCCGGCGGAGGGCCTCCGGGCTGCGATCGGGCGGCTGTGCACCCAGGCGGAAAGCGCGGTGCGCGAGGGCAAGCTCGTGCTGCTGTTGTCGGATCGCTATCTGGTGAAGGGGCGCATTCCCGCGCATGCGCTGCTCGTGACCGGCGCGGTGCACCAGCACCTGGTGAGCGTCGGCCTGCGGTGCAAGTGCAACCTGCTCGTGGAAACCGGCACGGCGCGCGAGCCGCATCATTTCGCCTGTCTCATCGGCTACGGCGCGACCGCCGTGTACCCCTACATGGCGTACCAGATGCTGTTCGAGATGATGCGCGGCGGGCGCGTGAAGCTCGACTTCGCCGCGCGGCTCGAGCTCGGGCGCAGTTACCGCGCGGGCCTGCGCAAGGGGCTGTTCAAGATCATGTCGAAAATGGGGATCTCGACCATCTCCAGCTACCGCAGCTCGCAGCTGTTCGAAATCGTGGGACTGGCGGATGAGGTCGTGCAGCGCTGCTTCACCGGCACCGAGAGCCGCGTGCAGGGCGCGGACTTCGATGATCTGGAGGCCGACAGCAGGGAGCTGGCCGCGCATGCCTGGAATCCGCGCGAGGCGATCGCCCAGGGCGGGCTCCTCAAGTACGTGCACGACGGGGAGTACCACATGTACAACCCCGACGTGATCGCGGCTCTGCAGGCCGCGGTGAGCTCCGGGGACTACGCGCACTACCGCCAGTTCGCGCAGCTCGTGAACAGCCGGCCGGCGTCCACGTTCCGCGACCTGCTGGCGCTGAAAACGTCCGCCCGGCCGATCCCGCTCGATGAAGTCGAGCCGCCGGAAGCGGTGCT
The DNA here is from genome assembly GCA_955652625.1 of uncultured Steroidobacteraceae bacterium. Taxonomy (GTDB): domain Bacteria; phylum Pseudomonadota; class Gammaproteobacteria; order Steroidobacterales; family Steroidobacteraceae; genus 13-2-20CM-66-19. The sequence continues at coordinate 1,184 of CATPBM010000203.1, read as the reverse complement.
GGCGCGCTTCGACAGCGCCGGCATGTCGCTCGGCGCGCTGTCTCCGGAGGCGCACGAGGCGCTCGCTATCGCCATGAACCGCCTGGGAGCGCGTTCCAACTCCGGGGAGGGCGGGGAGGACCCGGCGCGCTATCGCACCGAGAAGAATTCCAAGATCAAGCAGGTTGCTTCCGGGCGCTTCGGCGTGACGGCCGAATACCTGATCAACGCCGAGGTCCTGCAGATCAAGATCGCGCAGGGAGCAAAACCCGGCGAGGGGGGGCAGCTCCCCGGGCACAAGGTCAACGACATGATCGCATCGCTGCGCTTCGCGCGTCCGGGCGTTGGGCTCATCTCCCCGCCGCCGCATCACGACATCTATTCCATCGAGGACCTCGCGCAGCTGATCTTCGATCTCAAGCAGGTGAATCCGCGCGCGCTGGTCTCGGTGAAGCTGGTCGCGGAACCCGGCGTGGGCACCGTGGCCGCCGGTGTCGCCAAGGCGTACGCGGATCTCATCACCATCTCCGGCTACGACGGCGGCACGGGCGCGAGCCCGCTGTCCTCCATCAAATACGCCGGCACTCCCTGGGAGCTCGGGCTGGCGGAGACGCATCAGACGCTGCGCATCAACAACCTGCGCCACCGCGTGCGCCTGCAGGCGGACGGGGGACTCAAGACCGGGCTCGACGTGGTGAAGGCCGCCATCATAGGCGCCGAGAGCTTCGGCTTCGGCACCGCGCCGATGGTGGCGCTCGGGTGCAAGTATCTGCGCATCTGCCATCTCAACAACTGCGCCACCGGGATCGCGACCCAGCACAACGTGCTGCGCTCGAAGTACTTCACCGGGCTGCCGGAGATGGTCGTCAACTACTTCCGCTTCGTCGCCGAGGAAGTGCGCGAGATCCTGGCCGCGCTCGGGGTACGCTCCCTCGAAGACATCATCGGTCGCACCGAGTACCTCGAGGTGCTTCCGGGGGCTACGCCCAGACAGCGCAAGCTCGACCTCGCGCCGATCCTGTCGAGCGCGGGTGTCAGCGCGGATGCACCGCGGTTCTGCGCGACACCCTCCAACGCGCCATTCGATCGCGGCGAGCTCGCCGAGCGCATGGTGCGCGACATGCTGCCCGCCATCGAGAACAGGAGCGGCGGGCAGTGGAGCTACGGCCTGAGCAACTTCAACCGCTCCATCGGCGCGCGTCTCT
>CATPBM010000202.1 GCA_955652625.1 uncultured Steroidobacteraceae bacterium | reverse complement strand
GTCCTGCCCAGGACTCGAACAACATGAGCGCCTGGGCACCGGCCTGCGCCTGCGCCGCCAGGTACTCCGCCATGGCGTCCGCGAGCCGGTCGAGCAGGCGCTCGGCGGTCTGCGGCTGCGCGTACAGCAAGGCGCGCGCCGCGCCAAACTCCTTCGAGGGCTTGCCGCACACGAGATAACACAGGAGCGTGAAGGGCGCGCCCGCAAAGCCGATGAGCGGCACGCCCCGCGGCAGGTTCGCGCGCACCAGGCGAATACTCTCCAGCACGAACGGGACGTCACGCGCGGGCACCAGCGCCGGCAGCGCCTCGATCTGCGCCTCGGTGCGGATGGGCTCGCGCACATGCGGGCCCGGCTCGAACGCCAGATCCACTCCCATACCCTGCAGCGGGGTCATGATGTCGCTGAAGAGGATGGCGGCGTCGAGCTCGAAGCGACGCAGGGGCTGCAGGGTGACTTCGGCGGCAAGCTCCGGGGTGCGCGTCAGGGTTTCGAAGTCCACCTTCGCGCGCACGGCACGGTATTCGGGCAGATAGCGCCCGGCCTGGCGCATGATCCAGATGGGACGATGCGCCACCGGCTGCCGGCGGCAGGCGGCGAGAAACACCCCTTCCTCCGACACGCTCATGGCCGCAGCCAGCGCGCCACCTCGGGCGCAAAGTAGCTGATGATCAGATCCGCGCCGGCCCGGCGGATGCTGGTGAGCGTTTCGAGCACCGCGGCGGGCTCATCGATCCAGCCGCGCGCGGCCGCGGCCTTGATGAGACTGAATTCTCCGGAGACCTGGTAGGCCACCACCGGCACCCGCACCGCGTCGCGCACCTGGCGAATCACATCGAGATACGGCCCGGCGGGTTTCACCATCACGAGGTCCGCCCCCTCTTCCACGTCGAGCAACACCTCGCGCAGCGCCTCGCGCGCGTTCGCCGGATCCATCTGGTAGGAGCGCCGATCGCCGAAGGCCGGCGCGGACTCGGCGGCCTCGCGGAACGGTCCGTAAAAGCAGGACGCGTACTTGGCGGCGTACGCGACGATCGGCGTGGTGGCGTGACCCTCGGCGTCGAGGCGCGCGCGGATCGCGACGACGCGCCCGTCCATCATGTCGCTCGGCGCCACGGCATCCGCTCCGGCGCGCGCGTAGTTCACGGCGACTTGCGCCAGAGTCTGGATGGAGGAATCGTTCTCGATCACGCCCTGCGGGGTTACGTGACCGCAATGGCCGTGATCGGTCGCACCGCACAGGCAGACATCCGCCCACACCAGCACCTGCGGGCACGCCTCCTTGATCGCGCCGATCGCCTGCGCTGCCAGTCCCTGCGGATCGAGCGCATCGCTCGCCGTGGCATCCTTGCGCGCGGGAGCCGCAAACAGGAGCACCGCCGGAACGCCGGCCGCAGCGGCGGCCTTCGCCTCCTTGACTGCCTCATCGACCGAGAGCTGGCAGATGCCGGGCATGCTCTCCACGGCGTGCCGCACGGCGCGTCCGGGCACCACGAACAGCGGATAGATGAGCGCGTCGGCAGTCAGACGTGTCTCACGCACCAGCCGGCGCCATGCATCGGACGCTCGCGTGCGTCGCGCTCTCACGTTCGGGAATCCCATAGGCTTAAGGTCTCGTTTGCAGTAAGCGAAAGGTGGTCAGGGCGAGACTGCGCAGCGTAGCGGCCTCGGCGACGGTGGCAGAGCGGCCCCGGGTGGTGAGCTCGCGCGCGGTGGTGCGCCCGATGGCCACCGCGATTGCCTCGGACAACAGGCGGCCGAAATCCTCCTCCCCCAGGGCGTGCGCGAGCTCCGTGACCGAGGAGGGACTGGCGAAGGTCACCGCGCCGACGCCCGCCCGCGCGATCCACTCGCGACATTCGGCGACGTCGAGCCCCGCGGCCTCGGTGCGATACGCTTCCACCTGCGTCACGCGTGCGCCCAGCTGCGACAGTCCCGCGGCGATGGTCGGCAGGGCGCGCGAGCTCGCCGGATACAGCACGTTCACGCCGGCGTCGCGCGCCGACCACTGTGCCGCGAACGCCGCGAGGAGCTCGGCCGCGTTCGCCTCGTCGGGGACCAGGTCCACCGGCCAGCCGCGCTGGCGCAGCACCTGCGCGGTGGCCGCGCCGACCGCCGCGACGCGCACTCCGGCGGGCGCCCTCGGCAGGCGCTCGAGGACGGCGGCCACGGCATGGCGGCTGGCAAATACCATCCAGCCGAAGGACGTGACGCGCGCCAGCGCTGCGCTGAGCGCATCCAGGTTCGCGCTGCTGACCGTCACTGCCGGCCACAAGAGCACGCGCAACCCCAGGCTCTTGAGCTCACGGCTGAGCGGGCCGTCGGCCCCTTCCGCTCGCGTGACCACTACCGGCTTTGACTCGACCTCGGAGTTCATGGCTCCTCCACCTGGCGCGCCGCACGCTCCTGCGCGATCAGAGCGCCGGCGCCGCGCGCCAGCAGCTCCTCGGCCACGCGTATGCCGAGCGCGACTGCCTCCCCGGGTGAGGCAGCCCCCTCGGCGCTCGCGGAAAGATGGCGCGTGCCATCGAGCGCGCAAACGCTCGCCTCCAGGCGCAGCCTCTGCCCCTGCACAACCGCCAGCGCGCCGAGTGGCACCTGGCAGCCACCCTGGAGGCGCTTCAGCAGAGCCCGCTCGGCGCTCGCCGTCAGGCGCGCGTCGCGGTCATCGAGTGGCGCGAGCCAGCGCAGAGTGGCGGCATCCTCTGCGCGCGCACACACGCCGATCACCCCCTGCGACACAGCCGGCGGG
>CATPBM010000201.1 GCA_955652625.1 uncultured Steroidobacteraceae bacterium | reverse complement strand
GATCAATACCATCCACTTCGTCGGCATCGGCGGCAGCGGCATGAGCGGCATCGCCGCGGTGCTGCTGAACCTGGGCTACAGCGTGCAGGGCTCGGACCTGCGCGCCAGCGCGGTGACCGAGTGGCTTGCGAGACTCGGCGCGCGCATCAGCTTCGGACACGCTTCCGGCAACATCGCCGGCGCCGACGTAGTGGTCGCCTCCGGCGCCGTGCCGCGCGACAACCCCGAAGTGCAGGCGGCGCTCAGCGCGCGAATCCCGGTCGTGCCGCGCGCGGAGATGCTCGCGGAGCTGATGCGCTTCCGCTATTCCATCGCGGTGGCCGGCACGCACGGCAAGACGACGACCACGAGCCTGATCGCGAGCGTGCTTTCCGAAGGCGGTGAAGACCCGACCTACGTCATCGGCGGGCGCCTGAAGAGCGCCGCCAGCAACGCGCGTCTGGGTGCCGGGCGTTACCTGGTGGCCGAGGCCGACGAGAGCGACGCCTCGTTCACCCATCTGCAGCCCCTCATAGCGATCGTCACCAACATCGATAACGATCACCTGAGCGCGCACGGTGGGGATTTCGGGCTCCTCAAGCACAGCTTCATAGACTTCCTGCACAACCTGCCGTTCTACGGGCTCGCAGTGCTGTGCGCGGACGATGCGCACGTGCGCAGCATCATGGAGGAGGTGGGCCGCCCGAGCCTGTCGTACGGCCTAAACGCCGGCGCTGACCTGCGCGCCACCAACATCCGCCAGCTGGGACTCCAGACCCGCTTCGACGTCGTGCGCCCGGCGGGCGCGCCGCTGACGGTAACGGTGAACCTGCCGGGCCTGCATAACGTGTGCAACGCCCTTGCCGCCATCGCGGTGGCCATCGAGTTAGGCATAGACGACGCCGCGATCCAGCGCGCGCTCAGTGCCTTCCAGGGCGTGGACCGGCGCCTGCAGCACATCGCCGACGTCCTGACCGCGGTGGGCAGCGTCACCGTCGTCGATGACTACGGCCATCACCCCACGGAAGTCGCAGCGACCCTGGAAGCGGTGCGCCAGGGCTACGCGGGGCGGCGCGTGCTGCTCGCGTTCCAGCCGCACCGCTACACGCGCACCCGCGACCTCATCGACGATTTTGGCAAGGCGCTCTCGGGGGCGGACGTGCTGTGCGTGACCGAGGTCTACGCTGCAGGGGAAGCGCCTATCGCCGGCGCCGACGGCCGCGCCATCTGCCGCGCGGTGCGCAGCCGCGGGCAGCTCGAGCCGCTGTTCATCGAGAAAGTCGAAGAGCTCGCCACCGCGCTCAAGGACGTGATCCAGGGCGGGGACGTCATCGTCGCCATGGGTGCCGGCAACATCAGCGCCGTCGCGCACGCGCTGCCGGGCGCGCTCACGGCGCTGCTGCCGCCCGGGAGGGCATCGTGAACGTCGCCCTCGCCCCCGAGTTCACCTCGCGCGTGCGCCGCAACGAGCCCTTGAGCCGCCACACCTCCTGGCACCTCGGCGGCCCCGCGGAAGTGTTCTTCAATCCGCACGACCGCGCCGAGCTCGCCGCCTTCCTGCGCGCGCTGCCCGCGGCGGTGCCCGTCCACTGGATCGGGCTCGGCAGCAACGTGCTGGTGCGCGACGGCGGCATTCCGGGCGTGGTCATCAGCACGCACGGCACGCTCGATGCGCTCGCGCGCCTCTCGGAGACGAGCGTGCAGGCCGAAGCGGGCGTCGCCTGCGCGCGTATCGCCCGTCAGTGCCTCAAGTGGGGGCTGGGGCCGGCGGAGTTCTTCGCCGGCATCCCCGGCACCCTCGGCGGAGCGCTGGCGATGAATGCCGGCGCCTTCGGCGGGGAGACCTGGCGGCACGTGCGCGAGGTGGAAACCATCGACCGTGTGGGGCGCACGCACAAGCGCGCCGCCGGCGAGTACCGCGTCGGCTACCGCGAGGTGATCGCGCCGGCGGCCGACGAATGGTTCCTCTCCGCCGAGCTGTCCTTCGAACACCGCCCCGGCACGCAGCCGAGCGAGATGCGCCTGCTGCTCGCGCGCCGCAAGGCCGCGCAGCCGATCGGCGAGTGGAGCTGTGGATCGGTGTTCACCAATCCGCCGGGCGATCACGCCGCGCGTCTCATCGAGTCCGCGGGACTCAAAGGCTTTCGCATCGGCGATGCGTCGGTGTCGGAAAAGCACGCGAATTTCATCATCAATGACGGCAAGGCGAGCGCGGCCGACGTGGAGCGCCTCATCGCTCACGTGCGCGAGACGGTCGAGCGCGTGCACGGCATCGCACTGCATCCGGAGGTGCGCATCATGGGAATGCCGGCCTGATGCGCCTCATCTATGACGCCGGGGCACTGCGGCGCGTCAGTGACGCGCGCGAGTTTGGCCGCGTGGCCGTGCTTTTCGGCGGCGATTCGAGCGAGCGCGAGATTTCGCTCCTCTCAGGTCAGGCGGTGCTGGAAGCGCTCAAACGCCGCGGGGTGGACGCGCATGCCTTCGATCCGCGCGATCAGGCACTCACCGAGCTCATGGCGCAGCGTTTCGAGCGCGTCTGGAT
>CATPBM010000200.1 GCA_955652625.1 uncultured Steroidobacteraceae bacterium | reverse complement strand
GGATTAGCCTGCGACATGCGCCCGAGTGTCGCACAAGCCCGTACGGCGCGAAACGTGCACGCCAGGTTGAGCGCAAGCGCCCCGGCCGGGGTGCCGCCGGCACAACCTGCGACCCACGCCCGGCCGCAGAACCCGGCCACGCGCGATACAATGAACGCTTTGCGGCCGGAATGTCTTCAGGCAAGGCCTCACACGGTGCGTCTGCTCGTTTACAACATACGCTACGCCACCGGCACCGGCCCGGCCTTCCACCTGCCGTTACCGGGCGCGGGGTATCTGCGCAGTAATCGCAAGGTGCTGAGCGCCATTACCGAGTTCATCCGCGCCGAGCGCCCGGACGTCGTGGGGCTCGTCGAGGTGGATACCGGCTCGATCCGCACCGGCATGCTCAACCAGGCCGAGCACATCGCGCGCCAGCTCGGACACTATTCCACGTACCAGACTAAGTACGGCGCGGGCTCGCTGAACCATTTCATGCCCATCGTGCGCAAGCAGGGGAACGCCTTCCTGTCGGCACCGAACGTGCACGGCGAGCGTTTTCATTACTTCGACACCGGCATCAAGCGGCTGATCATCGAGCTGGAGCTGTCGGACGTGTGCGTGTTCCTCGTGCACCTGTCGCTGAAGTTCCGCCAGCGCCAATATCAGCTGCGCTCGCTGCACGATCTGATCCTGCAGGCCGCGAAGCCGGTGATCGTGGCCGGGGACTTCAACACCTTCTGGGGCACGCACGAGATCTACCTGTTCATGCGCGCAGCCGGCCTGCGCAGTGCTAACACGGCGGGCCTGCCCTCCTTCCCGGCGCGCACTCCGCGCATCGAGCTCGATTTCATCCTGGTGAGCGAGGGCATCGAGGTCACGGACTTCCGCGTGCCGGACGTGCGCTTCTCGGATCACCGCCCGCTGGTGTGTGATTTCCAGGTGCTCGCGGGCAGTACTGCGCGCGCGGCGAGTGCCGCCTGAGAATCACGTGAGCGACAACGCCGCCGGCGCCTGGAAGATGCAACGCGATGCCGAGGGCATCGCCTGGCTCACCATCGACAAGCCGGGAACCTCCGCCAACGTGCTCTCGCGTGGGGTGCTCGAAGAGCTCGATGCCGTGCTCGCAATGCTGGAGAAGGATCTGCCGCGCGGCGTGGTGGTGATCTCCGCCAAGAAGAGCGGCTTCGTGGCCGGCGCCGACATCAATGAATTCACTGGCCTCACCGACGAGGTGAGCGGGTATCGGCTCATTCGTCCCGGTCAGCAGGTGTTCGCGCGACTGGAGGCGCTCAGATGCCCGACGGTGGCCGCGATCCACGGCTTTGCCCTCGGCGGCGGGCTGGAGCTCGCCCTCGCCTGCCACTACCGGGTTGGCGTCGGGGACGAGCGTCTATCGCTCGGGCTCCCGGAGGTATTGCTCGGGATTCACCCCGGGTTCGGTGGCACGGTGCGCTCGGTACGCGTGGCGGGGGTGCGCACGGCCATGGAACTGATGCTGACCGGCAAGCCGCTGCGCGCCGACAAGGCGCTCAAGGCGGGACTCGTGGATGCGCTGGTGCCGGAGGCCGAGCTGCGCAGCGCCGCCCGCGGCCTGGTTCTGCAGCCGCCCGCGCGCCACCACGCGCCCCTGACGCAGCGCCTGCTGAGCCTAGCCCCGGTGCGCCCGTTCGTGCGCCGATCGCTGCTCGCCCAGGTCGCCAGGCATGCCCCGCGCGAGCACTACCCGGCCCCCTACGCGATCATCGAGCTGTGGTCGCGGCACGGTGCCCATGGCGAGGCGGCATTCGAGGCCGAGGCCCGCTCGATCGCGCATCTGTTCACTACCGAGACTTCGCGCAACCTCGTGCGCGTGTTCCAGCTGCAGGACCGCCTTAAGAGCGCGGGCGGCAAGAGCGGCGCGGATATCCGCAATGTGCACGTCGTGGGTGCCGGGGTCATGGGCGGGGACATCGCGGCCTGGTCGGCGCTGCGCGGCTTTACGGTCACGCTGCAGGACCGCGGCGTCGAGTACGTGGAGCCGGCGCTCAAGCGCGCCCACGAGCTCTTCGACAAGCGCGTGCGCGATCCGGCGAAGAACGCCGCCACGCGCGCCCGGCTCAGCGCCGATGTTGCCGGGGAGGGTCTGCCGGGAGCCGACGTGGTCATCGAAGCCATATTCGAGAACCTCGAGGCGAAGCAGGAGCTGTACGCGCGCCTCGAGCCGCGCATGAAGCCCGGCGCGCTGCTCGCGACCAACACCTCGAGCATCATGCTCGAGCCGCTGGCAGCGAAGCTCGCTCAACCGCAGCGCCTCGTCGGCCTGCACTTCTTCAACCCGGTCGCGCAAATGCCGCTCATCGAGGTCGTGCACGCCGCGGGCACTGACCCGGCGGCCGTACAGGCCGCTACCGGTTTCGCGCGCCGCCTCGACAAGCTGCCCGTGCCCTGCCGCAGCGCACCGGGTTTCATGGTGAACCGCGTGCTCACACCCTACATGTACGAGGCCATGCTCGCGGCGCAGGAGGGTGTGCCGCCCGCCACGATCGACAAGGCCGCGGTGGATTTCGGCATGCCCATGGGGCCCATCGAGCTGGTCGACGTCGTAGGGCTCGACGTCGCGGCGCACGTCGGAGAGATCATCGCGCGCGAGCTCCACCGGCCGGTCACCGAGATCGCGCGCCTCAACGAGCTGCTCGCCGCCAAGAAGCTCGGGCGCAAGAGCGGCGCTGGCTTCTACCTTTGGCAGGACGGCAAGGC
>CATPBM010000199.1 GCA_955652625.1 uncultured Steroidobacteraceae bacterium | reverse complement strand
GGGAGATCCTGCACGGCGTGCTGCCCGCGGGCCTCGGCGCGCTCGAGAGCATGTCGTCCGCGCGCGGCGGCCCGAAACTTGGCGACATCCTCGGCGAGATCACGCGCGTGTGGGCGGCGAACCCCTGGATTGCTGGCTTCGTACTGCGCGAGGTGCTGCTGCCCGGAGGACCGATGCGGGCCATGTTCCTGCGCGAATTTCCCGAGCGCCTGGCTCCGCTGGTGGAGCGTGCGGTGCGGGCGGAGATGGAGCGCGGTGCCTTGCGATCCGATCTCGATCCGAAGCTCCTGGTGTTGTCGGTCGTGAGTCTCGCGGTCTTTCCCTTTCTGAGCTTTGCGGCCACCAGTCGCGTGTTTGGCGTGCGCAACGATGAGGAGTTCGTCGCGCGTTTTCTGCAGCATACCCAGGCGCTGCTGGCTCATGGGACCGCGCCGGCTGGTACGGCCGCTTGAGGATGCTGTCGAATGCTGCCTACGCGGTCGTTGCGTGCGCACGGTCGCGTCAGTAGAGTCGCACGGCCTCTGGTCGCCTAAGAAATCTTCGCTTTGATGGTCAATCCCGATCCCTGGGTCGTGCACAAGTTCGGGGGGTCGAGCGTCGCCGACGCCGACTGCTTCCGCAAGGTTGCGGCCATCATCGAATCCGCACCCGCGGGGCGCCTCGGCGTGGTGTTGTCTGCCTGCAAAGGAGTAACCGACGCCTTGTTGCGCCTGGTAGCGCTCGCGGAGCGCCAGGACCAGGCTTACCGCGATGAGTTGGCCGAGCTGCATGCGCGGCACGCGGCGATCGCCGATGAGCTGCTGACAGCTGCCGCCGCACGCGCGTACCGCGCCGGCTTCGACAGCGATTGCCGCGACCTCACCGAGATCCTGCGCTCGGTCGGCCACACACACAGCGCCCCGCGCAGCGTGAATGATCTGGTCGCCGGGTATGGGGAGCTGTGGTCGACGCGGCTGTTCCAGCGCTTCCTGGAGGAGCGCGCGCGCCGCCCGGGCCCGGTTGCGTGGCTCGACGCGCGGCGCGTGATTATTGCGGAGTGGGGGCCGCTGGGTCCGGGAGTCCAGTGGGCGGAATCGTACGCCAACCTGCTGATGCAGGTTCCCGCGGAGTTCCACGGCACGCTGGTGATCACCGGCTTCATTGCCTCCGACCGGCGCGGCACGCAGACGACGCTCGGACGCAACGGCAGCGACTTCTCCGCGTCCATCTTCGGGGCGCTGCTCGGGGCCTCCGAGATCCATATCTGGACCGACGTCGATGGGGTCATGTCGGCCGATCCACGCCGCGTGCCGGATGCCAAGGTGATCGACTCGCTTTCCTACAACGAGGCGATGGAGCTCGCCTATTTCGGCGCCAAGGTCATTCATCCGCAGACCATGGCGCCGGCGGTCAAGGATGGGATTCCCATCTGGATCCGCAACACCTTCGCCCCGCAAAGGGTCGGCACGCTGATCTGCGCAAAGCCGGTCTCGGTGCTGCCCGTCAAGGGCATAACGAGCATCGAGCGCGTCGCCCTCATCAACCTGGAAGGCACCGGGATGATCGGCGTACCCGGCACCGCTCACCGCCTGTTCGGCGCGCTGCGCGAGGAGGGCATCTCGGTCATCCTCATCTCGCAGGGCAGCTCCGAGCACTCGATCTGCTGTGCGATTCCGCAGGAGCAGGCGGAACAGGCCGCCGAAGTCGTCAGGCGCGCCTTCGAGCGCGAGCTGCAGGGCGGCCAGATTCACAGTGTCGACATTGATCCGGACCAGGCCATTCTCGCGGTGGTGGGCGATGGCATGGCAGGAACACCCGGCATCGCGGCCAAGGTGTTTACCGCCCTTGGCACCTCAGGCGTCAATGTGCGTGCCATCGCCCAGGGCGCCTCCGAGCGCAACATCTCCGCAGTCGTGGAGGGACGCAGCGCGATGCGCGCACTGCGCGCCGTGCATGCCGGACTGTACCTCTCGCCCCACACGATCTCGGTCGGGGTGATCGGTCCTGGCACGGTTGGCCGCGTGCTGCTCGATCAGCTGGCCTCGCAGACCGAGCGGCTGCGCGCGCAGTTCAAGCTCGATCTGCGGGTCCGCGGCATCATCGGCTCGCAGCGCATGCTGCTCGCGGAGGCGGATGTCGCCGGCAGCAACTGGCGCGCGCAGTACGAGGCGAGCACCGCAGCAGCTGACCTCACCCGCTTCGTCGAGCATGTGCGTCTGGACTATCTGCCGCACACGGTGCTGGTGGACTGCACTGCAAGCGCTGCGGTCGGCGCTCACTACGCGGACTGGCTTGCGGCCGGCATCCACGTAGTGACTCCCAACAAGAAGGCCAACAGCGGCGAGCTTGCCTACTATCGCCGCCTGCAGGCGGCGCGTCACGCCGGCGCGTCGCGCTACCTGTACGAGGCCACCGTTGGCGCGGGGCTGCCGGTCGTGCACACCCTGCGCGATCTGATCCAGACCGGGGATGAGATCACCGCCATCGAAGGCATTTTCTCCGGCACGCTCGCCTACCTGTTCAATGTCTATGACGGCCGCGTGGGTTTCTCCGCGATCGTGCAGGACGCGCGCCAGCGCGGCTTCACCGAGCCGGATCCGCGGGATGATCTGTCGGGCATGGACGTGGCGCGCAAGCTCATTATCCTGGGGCGCGAAATGGGCCTGCCTCTCGAGCTGAGCGATGTGAAGGTGGAGAGCCTGGTGCCCGCCGGGCTCGAGCACGGCTCGATCAAGGAGTTCATGCAGCAGCTGCCGCGTCATGACGCCGCCATCGCCACTCGTCTGGCGGCGGCGCGCGCGCGCGGCAAGGTGCTGCGCTACACCGGCAAGTTGACGTCGGCCGGCGAGGCAACCGTGGGCCTTGAGGAGCTCGACGCGCAACACAGCTTTGCGAACATCGCGCTGACGGACAACATCGTGCGTTTCGCCACCCGCCGCTACTGCGAGAACCCGCTCATCGTGCAGGGGCCGGGGGCGGGGCCGGAGGTGACCGCCGGCGGGGTATTCGGCGATCTGCTGCGCCTGGCGGCGTATCTCGGAGCGCAGCTGTGAGCGGCGTGACGCGCGCGCGCGCCACCGCCTTTGCCCCGGCATCGGTAGGCAACGTCGCCATCGGCTTCGACATCATGGGTTTCGCCGTGGACGCGCTCGGGGATCGCGTGACGGTCGCGCGCCGCAGCGCGCCCGGCGTGGGAATCAGCGCCGTGCGCGGCGTCGCCGGGGAGCTGCCGCGCGAGGCGCGCGACAACACCGCAGGCCGTGCGCTGCTCGCGCTGCAGGAGAGCGTGCGCCCGGGCTTTGGTTTTGAGCTCGAAATCGACAAGGGAATTCCGCTCGGGTCCGGCCTCGGTGGTTCCGCGGCCTCGGCGGTGGCTGCGGTCGTGGCGGCCAACGCGCTGCTCCCCGAGCCCGTAAGCCGCCTCGAGCTGTTGAAATTCGCCATGGCAGGTGAGGCGGTCGCCAGTGGGGCGCGGCACGCCGACAACATTGCACCCGCGCTGTTTGGTGGCCTGGTTCTGACCGTGGGCATCGATCATCCGCACGTCAAGCAGATTCCGGTGCCGCAGGGCATCCGGGCGGTGATCGTGCACCCGCATATGTTCCTCGCCACCGCGAACGCGCGCGCAATCCTCAAGCACAATGTCGAGCTATCGGATTTCGTATGGCAGACCGCGCACCTGGCAGGCTTCATCTGCGGCTGTTACACCGACGATCTCGAGCTGATTCGCGCCTCATTCGAGGACGTGGTCATCGAGCCGCAGCGCGCGGCGCTGATTCCCGGCTTTCAGCAGGTGCGCCGCGGCGCCATGGAGGCCGGCGCTCTGGGC
>CATPBM010000198.1 GCA_955652625.1 uncultured Steroidobacteraceae bacterium | reverse complement strand
CACGTTGGGAGCGGCCGGGTAACACTTCGGGGGCCGGGTGTTGCCCGACCAGCCGCACTCACGCCGCGGTTTGCTGAATCAGTGCGACATCTGCCGCGCGGCCGCGGGATTGGTGGCTCCGCGCAGGCTCGGCCAGTTGAGCGGGGCGACCCGGCGCACCATCCACACCCATCCGAAGAGGCCGAGCACACTGACCAGTGCGGCGACCAGGAACGCCACGGTGAAGTGATGCGTTTCCTCGACCACGAGGCCCGTCAGGGCTGGTGCGATCACGCCCGCGAAGTTGCCGCAGCAATTCTGGATTCCCACCCAGCGAGCCGAAGCGCTGGGGCCGGCGAGGATCTGCGAAATGGCAAACACGCCGGGCGACGCCGCTCCCGTGAGGATCTGATAGACGAAAACGGCGGCGAGCGCCCAGGGCAGAGTGCCGAAGGCGATGCCCAGCATGCATCCGACCGTGCCCAGGTGGGCCACGACCATCACAGACTTGTAAGCGACGTTGGTCCGACCGGCGCGCGTGAAGCGGTCGATCGCCCACCCGGCTATTACCGAGCTCACGGCGCTAACGAGGTAGGCGCTGCCGGTGAAAGTTGCCATTTGGACGGTCGAGAAGCCGCGCTCGCGCACCACGTAGTAGGGGAGCCACGTCAACATGAAATAGAAACAGTAGTTACTCGAGAAAAGCCCGAGCGCCGTACCCCAGAGCGCTGGCTGGGCGATGAGCGCTCGCAAGGTCGGACCTTCGCCGGCCGGAGTCTGCGCCAGCTGCCGCGGTAGCCGCACCCACGCCCAGGGCAGCAGCCACAAGAGCGACAGCCCGCCGAAGACCCAGAATGCGGCGCGCCAGCCGTAGTGCACCATGATCAGTCCGCCGCAGGCGGCGCCCACCGCCGGACCGAGCTGGTACGCGAATGCAACGATGCCGTTGGCGGTGCCGAGGCTCCTCAAGGGCACCACGCTCGCCAGCAGTTTCGAAGCACACGGGAAGCCGGCGCTCTCGCCGATGCCGAGCAGCAGGCGCAGCGCCAAGAGCGCGGCGAAGGAGTGCGCGAACCCTACCAGCATGGTGGCGCAGGCCCAGATGGCGAGTCCAGCGGCCAGGACCCGCTGCGCGCCGTAGCGTTCGGCGAACCAGCCGACCGGGATTTGCAGTACCGAGTAAGTCCAGAAGAACGCCGAGAACAGCAGCCCGAGTTGTGTGGCGGAAAGCCCGAGCTCGTCCTGGATCAGGTGAGCGGCGGTCGAGAGCACGCCGCGATCGACATAGTTGATGAGCAGTGCCGCTGCCAGCAGCCCGACGATTACCCAGCGCGTGGCCGCAGTCAGCTCAGGCGCTGTTCGCGGCCCCGTCAAGTCGCATAATCCGCTTCGCTGCGATCCAGCAGCCGCTTCAGAGCCTGAAAGTGCAGCTCGGTGCGCTCTTGGCCGCCGACTTTGTCCCCGGCCCTGAACTGTGCTGCGGTCGCCTGCACCACCGACTGCGGCAGGATACGCAGCTTGCGTCCCGTGGAAAGCGCCAGAATCTGTGCCTGACAGGCCCGCTCGAGAAAGTACAGGCGCTCGAACGCCTGCGCCGCCGAGCTCGCCGTAACCAGGACGCCGTGATTGCGCAGCATGAGAATCGATTTATCGCCCAGGGCGCGTGCCAGGCGCTCGCCCTCACCGTAGTCAAGCGCCAGGCCGTTGTAATCGACGTAGGCGATGTCATCGTGGAAGCCGATCGCGTTCTGCCCGGCCATCTCCAGGCGCGGCTCCTCGAGCATGCCCAAGGCGGTCGCGTGCGGCATATGCGTGTGCAGGACGCAGCGGGCTTGCGGCAGCAGGCGGTGCACCGAGAGATGGATGTAGAGAGCGGTATCCTCGACCAACCCGCGCCCAGCCACGACCGTGCCGCCGAAATCCAGCTCCAGCAGGTCACTGGCTTTCACTTCCGACCACAACAACCCGAACGGCGCGAGATAAAACCGCTCGGAGTGTCCCGGCACGAGCATCGTCAGATGATTGTCGATGCCCTCGTTGAAGCCCAAGCGCGCCGCCAGGCGATGACACGCCGCCAGATCGATCCGCGCGCGGCGTTCGGCATCATCGCGCGACCACAGCGGTTCCCGCGAGGCATTCATTTCGCTGCTCGCCGGTCGCGGCCCGCGCCAAAGTGTCGATCGGCGATCAGGCACAAAATCTCGAACATCATGGTCGCCCCGACCAATGCCGTGTTGCCGGTCTGATCGTAAGGCGGCGCCACCTCGACGACGTCGCCGCCGATCAGGTTGAGGCCCCGCAAGCCGCGTAACAGACGCTGGGCTTCCAGGGTCGTAATGCCGCCGACTTCGGGGGTTCCGGTGCCGGGTGCGTACACCGGATCGAGTCCGTCCACGTCAAATGAGATATACGTGGGGCCATCGCCAACCACCGCGCGCGCTTCTTCGATCACGCGATCCACACCGAGCGAGGAGAACTCCTCGATGAACACCACGCGCATGCCATGCGAGCGTGAGAACTCGATCCCGTCCAGAAAGTTCTGTCCGCCCCGAATCCCGATCTGGATCGTGCGCCTGGGGTCGAGCACGCCTGCCTCGACCGCCAGACGAAAAGGAGCGCCATGAGTGAACTTTGAGCCGAAGAACTCACCCCAGGTGTCGGTGTGCGCGTCGATATGCACCATCCCAACTGGGGCGCGCGCCGCAATGGCCTTGAATATCGGGTAGGTAATTGAGTGATCGCCGCCGGCGCTGACCGGCAGGACGCCGGCTGCCTTGACCTTCTGATAGAACGCCTCGATGTCCGCGTTCTGTCTTTCCAGATCGTAGCGATGCGAAAAGGGCACATCCCCCAGGTCGGCAATCCGGCACAGCTCGTACGGATTGACCCCGAGAGCGAGGTTAAATCCACGCATGAGGCTGGACGCATTGCGCATTTCGCGCGGGCCATGACGGGCGCCGGGTCGGTTGGTGACCCCGAGGTCGGTCGGGACGCCGATCAGCCCGATATCCACCGTTTCCAGGGTGGCCGCAAGAGGAGCGCGCATGAAGGTCGCAATCTCGGTATAGCGCGGCTCCTTCATCGGGTCGTAGGCCTGGTCACGCCCAATGCCAGGTCTAAGGTAGCTCTCGGTACTCACGCGTCATTGCCTCTTCTTAATCCAGGCGATCATAGGATACGCCTCACAGGCGCCTCCAATCCTTGCGAATCTCGCGTGCGGCGTTATGCCCGGGAATGCCCGAAACGCCGCCCCCCGGGTGCGTGGACGAGCCGCACTGGTAGAGCCCGGTGATCGGGGTGCGGTAGTCGGCCCAGTGAGGTGCGGGACGCTGCCAGAACAGCTGATCGGCCGACAGTTCACCATGGAAGATATGTCCCTGCGGCAAGCCGACGATGGCCTCGAGGTCCGGGGCCACCAGGGTTTCGATATCGATGATCTGCGCGGAAAAGCCCGGTGCCATTTCCTCGATCACCTCCAGCGCCGCCTTCGTCAGGTTGCGCTTCTCATCGGCCCATGAGGCGCCGTCCCTGAGCGTATAGGGCGCATGCCCGCCGAAGACATTGACGACGTGCTTGCCAGCCGGGGCCAGCGAATCATCGACGATCGTCGGCACAACGGGCGTGAGAAACGGCTTGCTGGAGAACCAGCCGTACTTGGCGTCATCGTAGGCGCGCTCCAGGTAGTCGATCCCCGGGGCAATGTGCACATAGGTCGGGTACTTGAACCCCTGCCTGGCGGGGTCGAAGGCGCGATAGCGCGGCGGCTCATGGGCGGCGATGTTCATCTTGAAGGCGGTTGAGAAGGTCCGGAACGTATCGATGTCCCGCAATAGCTCGGCGGGCAAGTGCTCCGGGGCGACCAGGCGCCTGAAAAGGGTGCTGGCCGCGGCGTTGGAGACCACGGCCCGCGCGTGGAATTCGCGTCCGTCGACCGTGCACACACCCGTGGCGCGGCCTCCCCTCACCAGCACCTCAGCGACCGGCGCCTGAGTCAGGGTATGCATGCCGAAGCGAGCGCCGGAGCGCGCAATCGAAGCGGTGATGGCACCCATGCCGCCACGCACAAAGCCCCAGCCGCCCGCTCCCTGATGCTCGCCCATCAGGTGGTGCATGATCACGTACGCGGAGCCGGGGGACTTGGGGCCGGCGAACGTGCCGATCGATGCGTAGTACGCGAGCACGCATTTGATCGTGTCGTGCTCGAACCAGGCAGACAGATAGTCGTACGCGCTCTGAGTCAACAGATCGACGATGCGGTACGCGCGATCGCCGATCCTGCGATGACGCCAGAGCATGGAGGCACTCTTCCTGAAGGTGCTCCAGTTGCGCCGCACCGGATCAACCGGCGTCTCGAACAGCAGCTGCCGCACGACGGCCGCGGACTCCTCCAGATAACGCGCGAACTGCGGGTAGATCTCGGCATCGTGACGCGAGAAGCGCGCGAACTCCGCCTGGGTCTTATTGATGTCATCACTGAAGAGGATGTAATCGTTGCCACCGAGCGGGCAGAACAGATCGTTGGCCGGCAATACTTCCAGACCCAACGAGTGCAGTTCCAGCTCCCTGATGATCCGTGGGTGTAGCAGGCTCATCACATAGGAAAATCGGGAGGCGCGAAACCCGGGGCTGAACTCCTCGGTGACCGCTGCGCCGCCGACGATCTCGCGGCGTTCCAGTACCAGTGTCCTGAGGCCCGACTTGGCAAGGTAGGCGCCACAAACAAGCCCGTTGTGTCCGGATCCAATGACGATCACATCATACGTACTGGTCATATGGCTTCGCCGCCGCCGGAGTGCCTAATAGCGTGGGCCGCGGCGGGTCGGGCTGCAACGTGAGCACGCGGCAGGCGACCTTGCGCAGCACCAGGGTGCAGCGCATTCTCTGAAACGAGGATCGTGGAGGACGAGCGTGTACGTTCCGGAATACTTTCGCGAGACGCGCATCGATGTGCTGCGGGCCTTTGTCGAGCGCCACCCCCTGGCGACACTGGTCGCAATGACCGCCCAGGGACTGACCGCCAATCATGTGCCGCTGCGATCGCAGCTCTTGGCAGAAGGAGGCGGCATATTGCATGGGCATATCGCACGGGCAAACTCCTTGTGGCGAGAGCTGAAACCCGAGTCAGAAGTCCTGGCGATCTTCACGGGCGCCGAAGGCTACGTCTCGCCGAACTGGTACCCGAGCAAGCGCGAGCAGGGGAGAGTCGTGCCGACCTGGAACTACGCCACTGTGCACGTCAAGGGTAGCATCACCTTCATCGAGGATGCCTCGTGGCTGCGGGAGCTTGTCGGATGGCTGACAGAGGAGCATGAGCAGGGACGGCCAGACCGCTGGCACGTAAGCGACGCGCCGGGGGACTACATCGAGGCAATGCTGCGCGCCATAGTCGGTTTCGAGATCAGGGTCTCGAGCATCGTTGGCAAGTTCAAAGGCAGCCAGAATCGCTCAGCCGCTGATCGCGCCGGGGTGGATGCCGCGCTGCGCGTTGCGGGGCGAAGTTCAGCTGAGGTTACCGAGCTCCTTCCTGAGCTCAAGTCTTGAGCTTATATCCGGTCTTGAATATCCAGGCGACGACTGCGAGGCACAGCGCAAGGAACCCCAGGGTCGCTGCGGTGCTGACGATGACATTGACGTCGGCGACGCCGTAGAAACTCCAGCGGAATCCGCTGATGAGATAGACCACCGGATTGAACAAGGTGATCTTCTGCCATACCGGCGGCAGCATGCTGATCGAGTAAAAGGCGCCACCGAGGAAGGTCAGCGGCGTGACCACCATGAGCGGCACCACCTGCAGCTTCTGAAAGTCGTCGGCCCACAGCCCGATGATGAAGCCAAACAGGCTGAAGGTGACTGCAGTCAGGATGAGAAAACTCGCCATCCACACTGGGTGCGCGATTTCATACGGTACGAACAGGCGCGCCGTTACCAGAATCAGAATGCCCAGCATCACCGATTTGGTGGCGGCGGCCCCGACGTAGCCGGTGAGCACCTCGAGATACGACACCGGCGCGGACAGCAGCTCGAAGATCGTCCCGGACCATTTCGGCAGATAGATTCCGAAGGAGGCGTTCGAGATGCTTTCGTTGAGCAGCGACAGCATGATGAGGCCCGGAATGATGAATGCGCCGTAGCTGACGCCGTCGATGTGGCCCATGCGCTTGCCGATTGCGGCACCGAATACCACGAAGTAGAGAGCCGTCGACAACACCGGCGAGGCGATGCTCTGCGTCAGGGTCCGGAAGGTGCGCGCCATTTCGAAACCATAGATCGCGCGGATCGCCGGCACGTTCATGCCTGCGCCCTCACCAGGTTGACGAAGATGTCCTCGAGCGAACTTTCACTGGAGTGCAGATCCTTGAAGTCGATGCCGAGCTCGCTGAGGCGCTTGAGCAGGGTCGCGATGCCGGTTTCCTTGCTTTGCGCATCGAACGTGAACACCAGCACGTGCCCGTCGTCGCTCAATTCGAGCGGGTAGGGGGCCAGCTCGGCGGGAAGCTGGGCGAGGCGGTTCTGCAACTGCAGGGTCAGCTGCTTCTTGCCGAGCTTGCGCATGAGCACAGTCTTGTCTTCCACCACGATCAATTCACCCTTGCTCATGACGCCAATGCGGTCGGCCATTTCCTCGGCTTCCTCGATATAGTGCGTGGTCAGGATGATGCTGACTCCGCTCGCGCGCAGATCGCGCACCATCTGCCACATTGCACGGCGCAACTCGACATCGACGCCAGCGGTCGGCTCGTCGAGGAACAGGATCTGCGGTTCGTGCGACAACGCTTTGGCGATCATCACACGCCGCTTCATACCGCCGGAAAGGGTCATGATCTTCGCGTCCTTCTTGTCCCACAGCGATAGGTCCCGAAGTACCTTCTCGATATGGGCCGGATTGGGCGCTTTGCCGAACAGGCCGCGGCTGAATTTCACAGTCGCGCGCACGCTCTCGAACGCATCGGTGTGAAGCTCCTGCGGCACCAGGCCGATCTTGCTGCGCGCAGCGCGGTAGTCGCGCACGATATCGTGACCGTCAGCGACCACCGTGCCCTCGCTCGGCGTGACGATGCCGCAGATGATGCTGATCAGCGTGGTTTTGCCGGCGCCGTTGGGACCGAGCAGTGCGAAGATCTCACCGCGGCGGATCGTCAGGTTGATGCGCTTGAGCGCCTGGAAGCCGCTGGCGTAGGTCTTGCTCAGGCCCGACACCGAAACGATCGGCGAAGTGGCGGCCGGCTGGTCCGGGAAAGAGGGGGCGAATGCTTGCATGGCGTCTCTTCTTCAGGGGTGCCAGTTTAACGGTGGCGGCGCCTGAAGCGGGAACGGGATCAGGGAATGCCCTGTCGGGGCTTCATTCCGGCGGCAGGTTCAGTTCAATTCACAAGTTGGGCTAGGGTGCTCAGCAGGCGATTGACATCGTCGTCGTCGTTATAGACGTGGGGCGAGATTCTCACGGCCGAGCCACGCACGGCGACATTGACCTGGTTCTTGGCGAATAGCCCGGGGGCGCTTGCCAGTTTCTCTTCAGGCAGCCTTAATCCCAACATATGCGCTGCACGTCTGCCTTGCGAAGTCGGAGGCAGGCCAATCGCCGCGGCCTCGCGCGCGATGCGCTGCGTCTTGGCCGCCAGGGTTACCGAGATATTCTCAACTCCCCATTCGAGCATCTTCTCCAACACCTCAATGGCGATCGGCGTTGCCTCAAAGAGCGTGCGCTGCCCGACGTCGAAGCGCCGCGCTCCCTCTCGATACGCGTCGCTGTAGTCCACGAGGCGCGTAAAGTCATCCGACCCCTGGCGCGAGATCCAGTTCTCCTCCAGCGGCTCATCACTCAGATGCCCGTCCGCTACGTAGAGGTAACCGAGCCCAAAGGGGCCGAGCAGCCACTTATAGCCAACCGCGACAAGGAAATCAGGTTGCACGGTGGTGAAGTCGAGCATCATGGCGCCCAGGGACTGGCTGGCGTCGATCACCAGCCTGGCGCCGATGGAACGCACCCGCTCGCTGATGCGGGGCAGGTCAAGGAGTGCGCCATCGGTCCAATGCACGTTTGGGATCGCTGCGATCGCAACTCGCTCGTCAATCGCTCCGAGCACTGCGTCGGTCCATTCCTGATCTGGCGCGCGCTCCACGGTCACCATTTCGCAGCCATGGCGCGCGCAAAAGGCGCGCCAAGTGTAGACGTTGGAGGGAAAATCATCGGCAATGACGACTACACGTTGACCAGGCCCCGCCGCCAGGTTCCTCGCCGCAACTGCCAACCCGTAACTGGTGGCTGGGACGAGCGCGATGTTTTCGGGCGAGACGCCGATGAGCCTCGCAAACAAGGAGCGGCGCTGCTCAACGCGGTCGAACCAGCCAGCCGTAGCTATTTTCCAGGGTTCACCGCGCAATTCCAGCGCCTGGCGCCCGGCTTCACGCGCGGGCAACATCAACGGTGCGAGGCTCGCACAGTTGAAGTACGCACGGTCGGCAGGTATGCCGAAAAGGTGTCTTTGACAGCGAAGCACTGGTGGATATCTTAAACTTTCTGGGTGCCGCGGCTTCGCCGAGATCAAGTATCATACGGCCTCGCCGCGCTGGCGCGCATACCTGAGGCTTCGCTCCTGTCCCGGCTGGGCCGGGCGGCGGGTCAGGGAGCGCAGCCGGGTATCATGGGAGGAATTGCCGTGCAGAATAAAAAAGGCCGCGTTGTTATCGCTTCGCTTTTCGCCGCAGCTCTTCCCGGAGCATTGCTTACAGCAAGCAGCTCCGTGTCTGAGCGCTAGAGCCACGCCGAGCGCCGCGCCGTCGAACGCGGGCTGCGCCGATTCAGCGTGAGTACTCAACTGGACCTCATCGCGATCGGTCGCATCAGCGTAGATCTGTATGGGCAACAGATTGGCAGTCCTCTGGAGGAGGTCGCGACGTTCGCCAAAGCTGTCGGCGGGTGCCCCGCCAATGTCGCCATTGGAGCAGCACGTCTCGGGCTCAAGTCGGCCTTGGTCAGCCGCGTGGGAGACGAGCCGATGGGGCGCTTTGTGCGTGAGCAACTCATGCGAGAGGGAGTCGATGCGCGCAGTGTCCGGGTCGACGCGCACCGTCTCACGTCCCTCGTTCTGCTCAGCGTGCGCGACGAGCACACTTT
>CATPBM010000197.1 GCA_955652625.1 uncultured Steroidobacteraceae bacterium | reverse complement strand
GGTTCGGGAGTCTGAAGGCGGTCCGCCGCGGACGGCTGGTCGCGTTCGAGGATCAGGCGCTGAGCCGCTTAGGTCCCAGCGTCATCGACGCCACCGAAGAGCTCTGCCGCACGATCGCCCGCGTCAGTCGCGAAAATTATTGAATTGCAGCGGCACTTCGAGCTTCGCGCCGCGCAGTAGCGTCATCGCCGCCTGCAGATCATCGCGCTGCTTGCCGCTGATGCGCACCTTGTCCCCCTGCAGGCTTGCCAGCACCCTGAGCTTCGAATCCCTCACCAGGCGCGCGATCTTCCTGCCTGAGTCCGCGTCGATGCCGTGCTTGAGCAGAACCTCCTGGTGCGCGGCCGAGAGCGTGGTCTGCGACTCTTTGATGTCGAGGCACACCAGGTCGACGCCGCGTTTGGACAGCCGCAGCTTCAGGATCTCGAGCATCTGTTTGAGCTGGAAGTCCACCTGCGCGTGCAGCGTGACGGTGAACTCCTTGAGCTCGAAGCGCGCTCCGGTGTCCTTGAAGTCGAAGCGCTGCGAAAGCTCGCGGTTTGCCTGGTCGATCGCGTTGGCGACCTCGTGGGCGTTGAGCTCGGAGACGACGTCGAAGGAGGGCATGCGCGGCCTCGTGCGCCTTCAGCGCGGCTATTTCTGGATCCGGGGGGCGGGCTTGCGTCGGGCCGCGGGCTTGTGCTGCGCCTCGAGTTTGCGATGGTGGCGGCGCGCGAGTTCCATGAGGCGTGGCGTCAGACCGACATCCTCATAGAGCGGATCACCCTGCTCGTCGGTGGAAATCACCCGCTGGCCCGCCACGTAGGGCATCGCGGCGGCGAGTTCATTCAGCGCGACGCCCAGCAGCTCGGTGATGAGCTGCTCGGGCGCACGCCCCGGGAACATGTCGGCGAGCGCCGCGAGGCGCGCGGCGTCATCCACCGGCAGCCGCACCGACCAGGCCCGCGCGGTGCGCGGTGCGGCCGCGCTCTCGCGCCAGCTTTCCAGCAACTCTTTGAAATTCACGCAACCGCTCCTGCGCCGCTCGAGCCGGCGCGCAATTCTAACGGAAAGGGCGCCCGCGCCGATGCGGTTGTGGGCGTCGCGCGCGGGGGCGGGTAGCATCGGTCAGGGACGGCACGCTGCGCGTGTTCGACTACCGCTGCAGCGCCGGTCCCCACGACCGTTCGTAGGCCCGCGCGGCTTTTCTGCAACTCAAGGAGGTTAGTCATGTTCGATCATATCGGTTTGAAGGTTAAGGATCTGGACGCGAGTGTGCGCTTCTACACCGCCGCCCTGGGTCCGCTGGGATACGAAGTCACCGCGCAGGACGAGTCGAGCGCCGCATTCGGTGCCAAGGGCACCTCCACGCTTTGGTTGTACGCCGATGCGAAGCTCGCGCACTCCCTGGTGCACCTCGCGTTCAGTGCCCGTAACCACGCGGCGGTGGATGCGTTCTACCGCGAGGGACTCAAGGCACGTGGCCGCGACAACGGTGCGCCCGGTGTGCGCAAGGACTATAGCCCCACCTACTACGCGGCATTCGTGTTCGATCCGGACGGCAACAACGTCGAAGCGGTGTGCCTGAAGTAGCGGTCTGGGAACGGTGCGGAGGCCCATCGCGCCTTCGCTTGACGTCTCACGCACCCGACGGTGATACTCCTGCGCATGTCGCAGCAACCGCTCAGCACGGCGCGTCTTTGGTGGTGGCGCACTTCGTAACGGAGTGGGCTGGCGGTTGGCTTGGTTTTGGCGACTTAAAGAAGATCTAACGGCACCAGAAAACCCATCTCCGGATGACCCCGGAGATGGGTTTTTTGTTTTCCCGACGTAACTGGAGCCTCGAGCGTTGCAACCACCTTTCGACATTACCGGTGATCTCGACACGCCGGTGTCGGCGTTCATGAAACTCGCCGCGTTCAGCCCGCGATTCCTGCTGGAGAGCGTGGAGGGCGGGGAGCGCCTGGCGCGCTACTCGTTCATCGGCTTCGGTGACGGCCTCGAAGTGCGCCTCGATGACACCGGACTTACCGTCGGCGGGCAGCGCCAGCCGGTGCCGGCGAGCGGCGCTAAGCTGCTCGACGCGTTGCGCGCAGCGCTGCGCCAGGCGCCCAAGCCGCAGCCGGCCATCCCCGGGGTGCCGCTCGCCGGCGGTCTGGTCGGCTACGCGGCCTACGACGTGGTGCGTCACTTCGAGCGCTTGCCGGTGAGCGCCGGACGCTCCAGCGGCGTGCCGGCACTGCACTACGTGGCGCCGCGCTCGATGCTGGTGTTCGATCACCTGACGCGCGGGATCGCGCTGCTGCACGCCGGCTCCGAGGAGGAGCGGCGCGCGCTGCGCAGGGAAGTCATGAGCGCGCTACGCGGCGCGCTGCCGAACGGCCGTCGCCCGGGGCGCTATGCGCCGCCCGCGGCCGCCTACACGCGTGCCGACTATCTCGCCGGCGTCAAACGCATCCAGGAATATATCGCCGCGGGGGATGTGTATCAGCTGGTGCTGGCGAGCCGCTTCTCCGGCCGGCACGAGCTCGACCCGTTCCAGGCATACCGCGCGCTGCGGCTCATCAATCCTTCTCCTTATATGTACTACTGCGTGCTCGGAGACGTCGCAGTCGTCGGCTCATCCCCCGAGGCGCTGGTGAAGCTCAACGGACGCCGCGCGCAGTTGCGTCCCATCGCCGGCACGCGGCCACGCTCGCCGGAGGCGAGCATCGATGCGGC
>CATPBM010000196.1 GCA_955652625.1 uncultured Steroidobacteraceae bacterium | reverse complement strand
GTGCGCGTATCGCCGAGCCCGAATGCGCCAAGGTTGAACAGCGCGGTCGTGCCCAGACCCTGGGCGTGATAGTAGTAGCCGAACACCTCCAGGCCCTGCACGTCGAGTCTTGCGAAGATGTCCTCGCCGGTGCCGCGGTACTCATAAGTACTTGGCACACCGGCAGGTACGACTGGCAGTGTGTAGTAGTAATTCTGCTGCTGCGTGATCCCTGCAATCGACACGTACAGCTTGGTGCCCTCGGCGATGGGCAGCGTATAGCTGATCTTGCCGTGCACGCCTGGCGCCTTTTTCCCCGCCGACGCGTAGTTCAAATTGTTATCGCTGAGCGAATTGAGCGGGTCAAAGATGCCGACTGTCAGCGCAAAGCCTGAAAAGTCCGGCGTCGTGTAGTCGATCTGCCCCAGCCAGTCGGTGTAGATGTAACCGAGGCCGATCCCACCGAGCGTGGTGTTGGCGGGCGCGGCCGAAGCGGCGCCGCCGGGCCCGCCGACTCCGGGCAGCGTCATGTCACTGAGGATCACGTCGGCCCCGAACAGGCCGATGTTGCGGCCGAGAGTAAAGGTGCCCATTTCCTTGTTGCCGAACGTCATGTACACCTGGCGCACATCCAGGCCCGTCGTGCCGAGCGCGGTGTTCTTGGGACCCCCGGTCGCCTGCAGGTTCGGACTGCCGCCGTCGTTGGTGGCGATGCCCGGATAAAGGCCGAGGTGCGCCGCAAGGTCGTAGCCGTCCTGCGTCGTCGACACACCGAAGCTGAACGCTGCCGGCAACAGACCGTTACTGACGTTGGATACGTTACTGCCGCTTGCCGAGCCAACGCAGGTCAGACCGCCGACGACGGCGACCGCGCTGGCGATGCTCTGGCAGCTGGACCAGATGTAGTCGACGTTCACCTCGCCACTGATGGAGAAGGTCCACGCCCCGTCGGCGGTCTTCAGATCCACTGCCGCCGCGGGCATTGCCAGGACGGCCAATAGGACGCCGGCAACCGATGGCCGCAGAATCTGCTGAGCTACGCTGATATTCTTCATTGAAGTACTCCCCCGCACGTTGTCCCTCGTGATGGCGTTCGGCAGCGGCACGGGCACAGCCACCCCAGAGCGCGGTAGCAAAAGACGTGCCAATTCACGTTGCCAAGTGGCAACAACGAGTCTACTCGCGGAACAAGGACTTATGCCCGGCAAGAACGGAGCCAGGCAGTGGGAATACCAAAAAGGCTACAGTGTGACTCCGGGAGTGTTGCAAAAATGCCCCGGTCGCCGGGCCGTCCGACGGTGCAGACGATCAGCCCGGGCGCAACCAGCGCGCGGCGAGCGGCGGCACGAGCACGAGACTCACGAAGGTCGAGGAGACCAGCCCGCCGAGAATCACGATCGCCATCGGACCTTCGATCTCATGCCCGGGTTCGTGCGATTGCAGCGCCACCGGCAGCAGCGCCAACGCCGTGAGCAGTGCCGTCAGCAGCACGGGGGTCAGGCGCTCTTCCGCCCCGCGCGCCGCGGTCAATGGTCCCCAGGACTGGCCTTCGATCGTGATGAGGTGCTCGTAGTGCGAAATCAGCAGGATCGTGTTGCGCGCCGCCATGCCGAACAAGGCGACAAAGCCGACCATTGCGCCCAATGACAGCGTGCCGTCCGTCAGCGCCACCGCGGCCACGCCGCCTATCAGTGTGCTCGGCAGCGCCGCCAACACGAGCAGCACGAGCCGACTGCGACCGAAGGCCAGCGCCAGCAGCAGGATGATGAGCACCAGCGCCGCCGCGGAATGCCATATCAGATCGCGTGCGGCAGCCGCCTGCGCCTGAGCCGTGCCGCCGTAGCGCAGATACACGTTCGGCGGCAGCTTCACATGCGCAGCGATCGCCTGCCGCGCCGCGCGCGCGAAGCCTGCCTGATCGGAAGTCCTCGGATTGGCGATGACCACCTGGCGGCGCAGTCCGTCCTCGTGCTCGACCAGACTGCGAGCCGCCACCATGCTGAGCGTCGCCACGGCGGACAACGGCACCAGTGCGCCGTCGCGGCCGCGCAGATGCAAATCGCGCACGTCTTCGGGCGTCGCGCCGGCCCCGGCAATTCGCAACACGACCGGTACGCTGCGGTCGGACTGGCTGAGCTGTGCCACGACCGTGCCGTGATATGCGGCGCTGAGGGTGCCGAGCACGTCCGAGGCTTGCAGGCCATAGAGGCTCAGCCGGTCGGCGCGAATTTGCACCTGCAGTTCCGGCTGGCGCGGAGGCACCTGCAGGCGCACCGTCCCGCTCTGCGGCCACTGGCGCAGCAACGCCGCAATCTCACCGGCCACCTGATCATCCAGGTCGAGATCAGGACCGAACACGCTCACGAAGAACGGCGCCACTTCCCCGGAGAGCGTCTCACCGATACGCTCCGCGAGCACCGAGTAGATCTCGACCAGCTGATTGGGGAACTGCGCGAATTCGGCACGCACCCGCGTTTCCAGTCGCCCGGTCGTGATCCCGAGCGCAGGGTCGAGCTGAATCTCGAACTCGCTCTTGTTGGGTGCGTCCGGATCCTGACCGTTTTCCGCCCGGCCGATCTGTTCGGCCACGCTCCTTACGCCGGGAATCGCCGCCAGGCGCGCTGCGATGCGCTCCCCGACGCGCGCAGTCTCCAGCAGCGAGACACCGGGACGCAGGGCCGCATGCGCGATCAGGTAATTCTCGCGAAAATCCGGCAGCAGGCGCGCGCCGAGCATGGGCAGCAATGCGAGCCCGGCGATGCCGCTCAGCAATACCGCGGCCAGCACCAGTTTGTCGTGCCTTTGCAGGCGCGTGATCGCCGCCCGCTGCCAGCGCTTGCAGCGTCGCAGCCAGCCGGGCTCCTCGCGCGGGCTATAGCCCTGCATCAGCAACGCGCACAACGCCGGGGTCGCGCTCATAGCGACCAACAGCGACAGACCGACCGCCAGCAGGAATGCCGTGGCCAGCGGCCGAAAGAACGCCCCCTGCAGTCCCGACAGCATCACGATTGGCAGGAATGCGACCGCCACTGCCGCGGTGGCATAGAACACCGGTCGCCTGACCTCGAGCGAGGCAGCGACCAACAGCGCGCGCAGGTCCGTGCCCGCGCCCGCAGCGCGGCGGCGACGGGTGATGTTCTCCACGTCGATAACCGCATCGTCGACCACGACCCCCAGGGCGACCACGAGCCCCCCCAAGCTCATCGTGTTGAGCGACAGGCCGCCGAGACTGAGGATCCATACGGTGGCGAGCAGCGACACGGGGATGGCGCTGAAGGATATCAGCGCACCGCGCCAGTCGCGCAGCGTCAGCAGCAGCAGCACGATCACCAGCACCGCGCCGATCAACAGCGAGTTGCGCAGCTTGGCGATAGCGCTCTCGATGAAGCTCGCCGGGCGCAGCAACGCCGGGTGGTACTGAACGCCGCGCCGCGCGAGCTCCGGTGCCAGGGCACGCAGCCGCTGCTCGAGCTCGCGCGTGACGTCGAGCGTATTGGCGCCGAATTGGGTCGACGTCTCCACCAGTATGCCGGGCTGGCCGCCGATGATCGCATCGCCAACGCGCGGCGCGCTCCCGTCGCGCACCTCTGCAATATCGCCGATGCGCACCGGCGCACCGGCCGGGTTGGCGACGACGGCGCGTTGGAGTGCCGCGAGTGAATCCCCCGGCGCCTGGGCCTGCAGCACGATGCGCTGTGTCGGGGTCTCCAGATAGCCGCCGCCGCTCATTTGCGTACCGCGACGGGCCGCCTCAGCGATTTCCTCCAGGGTGACCCCGGACGCATTGAGTTTGACCGGATCGATCCACAGCTGCCGCTCGCGCGTGTCGCCGCCGAAGATCTGCGCCTGGGCCACGCCCGGTACCGCGAGGATTTGCGGCTTGATGGTCCAGCGGATGAGGTCGCGCAGCTCGATCGGCGACAGCCGATCGCTGGTGAATCCGAAGTGCAGCAGATATTCCATCGACGAGCTCAGCGGCGAGAGCAGTGGAGCGCCGACACCCACGGGCAGCAGCGCGCTCGCGTCGCTCAGCCGCTCGCTGATCACCTGCCTCTGCAGATACGGATCGCTGCCGCGACCGAAGACCACCCGAATAGCCGCCAGACCCTGACTCGAGGTCGAGCGCACCACCTCGACGTTCTCGGCGCCGGCCAGCAGATCCTCCAGCGGCCGGGTCACCATCGATTCCACCTGTGTCGCATCCAGGCCCGGTGCCTCGGCCTGAACCAGCAGGTGCGGCGGCGCGAAGTCCGGAAACACATCAAGTCTGGCGCTGAGCAGCGCGCTCACCCCCAGCAGGGCAACGAGCAAAGACAGCGCCGTCACAATCCTTGGGTTCGCGAGCGATGCGCGAACGATGGTGGCGAGCATGGGCGCTAGTCGTGTTCCACTTCGGCGGCGGAGAAACCGCCGATGCCTTGCAGCGACCACAGAACTCCGGCGCCCTGCACGACGATCTGGTCGGCGCGCGCCAGCCCATCGACCAGCCAGGCGCTTCCCACGCGCGCCAGCGGCTTGACCGGCACCGGCTCGTAATGAAAGGTGTCCGTGCCGCCCGCCCTCTTCTGGCGATACACGTAGGCGCCCTGTTCGGCATAAAGCAGCGCCGCGGCGGGCACCAACAGGCCCGCGACCACCGCCGTTTGCAACCGCACCGGTGCGCGGGTCCCCGGCCCCAGGCCCTCAGGTGCGTGCTCCACTTCCAACAGCCAGCCGGCGCTTTGCGATTGCGCATCGGTCCGCGGCAGCGGACCCAGAACTCGTGCGGCGACGTTCACCCCGCCAACCTCCACCAGCGCGCGCCGGTCAAGCGTGCCGCCGACGCCATGTCCCGGTACGTCTGCGCGCACCAGGACTTCCTCGCCCCTGGTCAGTGCCCCCAGCAGCGAGCGTCGCTGCGCCGCGCTCCAGGCCGCCAACGGTCCCCACTGCAAGCTGAAGCTGAGCGCCGCCGCGCGTGCCTGCGCAGCGGCCTCGACCGACTGCGCCTGCGATGCCTGCCACGCCTTGAGCGAGGCCTGCGTGTCGTCGCGGTAGAGACGCTCCACACGCACCGCATCGGCGCTCGCCGCGGTTGCCGCAGCCCGGGTGCTCGCCACTCGGCCGGCGTCGGCCTCCAGCGCCGCAGGGTCGAGCACCGTACCGTAGGCCTCGATTTGCGGCGCGCTGCTG
>CATPBM010000195.1 GCA_955652625.1 uncultured Steroidobacteraceae bacterium | reverse complement strand
GTACCAGAGCAGCGCCGCGCAGGCGCCGACGGCGGACGGCGTGCCCGCCTTCGAACAGGCAGCGCTTAAGGCGAGCGGCCTCGATTACGCACCGGTGCCACCGCGCTATCACTCGAGCTACTTCTCCCACGTATTCGAGAGCGGCTATTCGGCCGGCTACTACGCATACCTCTGGAGCGAGGTGCTGGCGCGCGATACCGGGCAGTGGTTTCACGAGCATGGTGGCCTGACGCGCGCCAATGGCGAGGCGCTGCGCAAGGAAGTGCTGTCGCGCGGCCGCAGCGAGGATCCCAAGGTGCAGTTCCGCAACTTCTACGGGCGTGCTCCCGAGATTGCCCCGCTGCTCGAGTATCGGGGACTTGCCAGTGGCGGCTAGCTGTCGGTGCCGGGCAGCGCATCGCGGCGCGTGCGGTCGATGGCCGCGACGAGCCGCAGGAAAGCTTCCAGCAAGGGCAGATTGAGGCCAAGTGCGCGCGCCTTGTCGCAGGCGTAGCCGAGGGTTTCGTTCACTTCCAGCGGGCGGCCCGCCTCCACGTCATGGAGCGCGGACATGCGGTGTGCGGGGGCATTCAGGCGATACTCGCCGCCCGCCCTCATGATGATCGCCACGGCATCCCCCTCGGGGGCCGAACAGATGCTCGCCGCCGGCAGGATCGAGCGGTCGGACACAGCGACGCCGAGCGCACGCGCCAGCACTCCCATCTCGCGCACGAGGCGCACCAGCAACAGCGCCGAATCAGGATCCGACAGGTACTTCCAGGTCGGCGCGCGCGTGCTCACCGCCAGCGCCGTGAGTCCCACCCACGCGCAGAATTTCGACCACTCGAGTGTCATGATCTCCGGGGTCGGCGCGGCGCGCACGCCGGCGGCATCCACCGTACGCGCTAACTGCTGCGCGCGTGCACTGTCGCCGCCCTCCAGCTCGCCGATCATGATGTTCACGTTGCGCGTGAACAGGACCTCCCCATCGGGCAACAGCTCCCCGCTGGTGTCGGCCAGCGCGCCGAGCACCCGCTCTTTGCCGAAGGCCTGCGCCAGGATCTCGTTCTTGAGCGGCCCGTTCTGAATCGACAACGTTACGCCAAACTGCGCGTGTCGCAGCGTCGCGAGCGCCGCGGCCGTGCCCGGGGTCTTGGTGGCGACGATCAGCGCGCCGGCGCTCTTCAGTGCGCCCGGATCACGCAGGGTGTGCACGCGAGTGGTGAACTCGGACAGGCCCTTGATGGTGAGCCCGTGCCCCTCAAGGTACGCGGCGCGCTGCCCGCGCGCCAGCATCGCAACCGCGTGACCGGCGCGCGCGAGGTGTGCGCCCACGATCGAGCCCATTGCACCGGCGCCGAGAATTGCGAAGTCGAAGTCGGGCATGGCGTTTCCAGGACCCATCAGCGGCCGCGCCGGCTCTTGGGTCCTCCTCGCGACTAGAGCGCCTCGGCGATGTCCTGCAACAGGCCGTTGTCCTGCGGCTTGGTGTCCGGGGGGTAACGTTTCAGGACCCGCCCGTCGCGGCCGATGAGAAACTTCTCGAAGTTCCAGCTGATGTCCCCCGGGATGCCGCCGTTGGCGGAAGTGAGGAACTGATACGCGGGATGACGGTTCGCGCCGTTCACCTCGAGCTTCGCGCTCAACGGGAAGGTCACGTCGTAAGTATTGCGGCAGAAGGCGGCGATCTCCGCCTCGCTGCCCGGTTCCTGAGCGGCGAACTGGTTGCAGGGAAAGCCCACCACGGTGAAATTCTGCGCTTGCAGCTCACCTTGCAGCTGCTCGAGCCGCGCGTACTGTGGCGTCAGGCCGCAGCGGCTGGCGACGTTGACGGCGAGCGTCACCTTGCCGCGCAGGGGGCCCAACAGGTCGCAGGTGCCGTCGATCCTGCTGACGGCGATGTCGTAAAAGCTGCCCATGCGTGCCCTCCCATGCCCTTGCCTCGGCGCATGTACCATACACCAGCGGCAGCCGCACCATCCCTGCCAAGCCTCTTTTGGGAGATCCTTATGGCCTCCGAACTCGGCAAATCCGAAACCGCCAAGGTCGTCGATATCCTCAAGCACATCCTGGAGCTGGAGCTCGCGGGCCTTGTACGCTACCTGCACTACAGCTTCATGATATTCGGGCATAACCGCATCCCGATCGTCGCCTGGCTGCGCAGCCAGGCGGACGAATCGCAGGCGCACGCCGTGCAGGCCGGCGAGCACATCACCAATCTCGGTGGCCACCCGTCGCTGACGATCGGCGCGCTGCTGGAAACCCACAAGCACAATGTCGACGAGATCCTGCGTGAGGCCCTCGCTCACGAGCAGGAGGGGCTCGCCGAGTACCGCAAGCTTCTGGAGGCGGTGGCGGGCCGCAACATCATGCTGGAGGAATACGCGCGCGGGCAGATCGCCGCCGAGGAGGCGCACGCCGCCGACATCGGCAAAATGCTGCGCAAGCCCGGCTCGATAACCTGACAGGAAGGCTTTTCTTTTTGCTTCGCGCGGGGCGTATGCTCGCGCCGTGAAGATCTTCGCGGTCACCAATATCAAGGGGGGCGTCGGCAAGACCACGACCGCGGTCAATCTCGCCTACCTGAGCGCGAGTGACGGGCGCGCGACACTGCTGTGGGACCTCGACTCGCAGGGCGGGGCAACCTACGCACTGCGCGGTGAGGCGCACGAGCGCGCGTCGGTCAAGAAGCTGCTGGCCGGCAAAGTCGAGTTGCCGGAGGTGATCGTGGCGACCGGGTACAGCGGGCTCGATCTGCTGCCGGCGGACTTCTCGTACCGCAACTTCGCGGTGCATCTCGCCGAGCGGCGCCACCCGACCGAGCGGCTGCTGAAGATGAGCCGGCCGTTGCGCGAGATTTACGCCGCCTTGTTCCTCGACTGCCCCTCGGGTATCTCCCTGCTCTCGGAAAACGTGCTGCGCGCGGCGGACGTGGTGATCGTGCCCTTGGTGCCGACACCCCTGGCGCTGCGCATGCTGGCTCAGCTATGCGATTTTGTTGCCAGTGAGGGCTGGAGCGATCTCACGCTGCTGCCGTTTTTTTCCATGGTGGACCGGCGCCGCGCGCTGCATCAGGAGCTGATCGCCAGCGCTCGCGAGCGGTTCCCGATGCTCCTCACCACCGAAGTGCCGTACCGCAGCGAGATCGAGCGCATGAGCGTGCGCCGCGCCCCGCTGCCGGCGTGCGCGCCGAGAAGCGAGGCAGCTCTCGTCTACGCCGCGCTGTGGGCGGAGATCCGCGAGCGCATGGATGACCCGCACGCCGCGGCTGCCCTGCCAAAGCGGCACAGG
>CATPBM010000194.1 GCA_955652625.1 uncultured Steroidobacteraceae bacterium | reverse complement strand
TCCCACGGCGATCGAGCGCGCGGATGTCATCGCCGTGGGACCGGGGCTCGGGCGCTCGCCGTGGGCGCGGGCCGCACTGGACGCCGTGCTCGGCAGCGGCAAGCCTTTGGTCGTGGATGCGGACGCGCTGAACCTGCTGGCCGAGAGCCGCGCGGGCGCGCGCGCGCACTGGATCCTCACGCCGCACCCGGGCGAGGCGGGGCGGCTGCTCAACACGAGCGCCCAGGAAATTCAGAAGGATCGTCTGTGGGCGCTCAGTCAGCTGCTCGAGCGCTTCGGCGGCACCATCGTGCTAAAGGGAGCGGGCACGCTGGTCGGGGCACCCAGGCGCACGCCGGGGCTGTGCGAGCGCGGCAATCCGGGCATGGCCACCGCCGGGACCGGCGATGTGCTCACCGGCGCCATCGCCGGGATTCTTGCGCAGTGCCAGGATCCGTGGGCGGCAGCGCGCGTCGGGGTGTTGGTGCACGCCCTGGCCGGGGATGCCGCGGCGCGTGGCGGTGAACGCGGCGTGCTGGCGAGCGACCTCGCACGCGAGCTCCCCCACTGCGTCAACCTGTAGAGCGCTCCGGTGCACACCCATACCAACACCGCGCAGGACACGGAAGACTTCGGCTGGCAGCTCGCCTGCGCGGCCCCGCTCGGGGATGCCCCGTTCGCGGTGCTGTACCTCACCGGCGAGCTCGGCGCGGGCAAGACGACCTTTGCGCGCGGGTTCCTGCGCGCGTTGGGGGTCACCGACCCGGTGCGCAGTCCGAGCTACACACTCATCGATGTCTACCCGGTTCCGGGCTGGACACTCGTGCACGCGGACCTGTATCGGCTGCGCGAGGCTTCTGAACTTGAAAACCTCGGCCTGCGCGAGTGGGCGCGACCCGGTCACCTGTGGCTCATCGAGTGGCCGGAAAAGGGCGGCGGGCGCCTGCCGTCGTCGGATCTCACGCTTACGTTTACCGTCGGCGCCGCTGGACACGACATAGAGGTCACGGCCCCGACGGCACTCGGAAAGGCATGGATGGTCCAATTCAGGGGGGACGAGCGCCACGCTTGAGGACGAGGTGGGCGGCGGCACACGCTCGAAGGAACCGTGGTCAGCGGTCTCACGGAAGTTGAAAAGCGCTGCGCAAGGCCGTAGATTGCGCACCAGCTAGTGCTGCGAACTCAATGATTAGAAAGGTCTTTCGCCAGGGCTCAGTTGCCACTCTTTTGGGACTTGGGGCCCTTTCCCCGTCTATCGGCGCGGAGTTGCGCGGCATTCATCTCTCGTCGGATACCAATTCAGCCCAGGTCACGCTCGAGCTAACCGATGGCGCCCTCCAGAAGCTCTTCACCCTGGATC
This sequence comes from uncultured Steroidobacteraceae bacterium, assembly GCA_955652625.1. Classification (GTDB taxonomy): domain Bacteria; phylum Pseudomonadota; class Gammaproteobacteria; order Steroidobacterales; family Steroidobacteraceae; genus 13-2-20CM-66-19. The sequence continues at coordinate 3,718 of CATPBM010000194.1, read as the reverse complement.
ACCCCGACCGCGTGGTCGTCGACCTGCCGCACACGCACCTGGCGAGAGGGATACGCATGCCGGCGCCCGCCGGCGTCGTCACCGGCATGCGCATCGGCAGCCAGCCGCACGGCACGCTGCGCGTCGTGGTGCAGTTGAAAAGCGCACTCCCGGCGCACAGCACCTGGGGGGCCGCAGATACGGGGCGTCAGCTCGTGCTGACGCTCGGACCGCTGGTGGCCTCCATCAATTCCGGGCCCAAGCCGGTGTACGCGCTGCACGCGCCCGGAGACGGCGACCGCGACGTCATCATCGCGGTGGATGCCGGACACGGCGGCGTGGACCCCGGCGCCATCGGGCACGGCGGGACCCGTGAGAAGGACGTGACGCTCGCGATCGCGCGCGCGCTCGCCAAGGCCCTCGATGCCGAGCCGGGTATGCGCGCCGTGCTCACCCGCGACCGGGACCAGTTTCTCGAGCTGCGCGATCGCATGGCGCGGGCGCACGCCGCACACGCGGACATGTTCGTTTCCGTGCACGCAGACTCGATTAGGGACCGCAGCATCTCCGGCGCCTCCGTGTACGTGTTGTCGGCGCATGGCGCCTCCAGCGAGGCGGCCCGCGTACTCGCCGAGCGCGAGAACGCGGCCGACCTGATGGGAGGCATTCTCGAGGACAAGGGCGCGCTCCGACCGGTGCTCCTCGACGAAGCACAGAGCCAGATCATCGGCATCAGCGCGAGCGCCGCGGAGCGGGTAGTGAGCGCGCTCGAGGGTGTGGGCGAGCTGCGCAGGGCGCAGGTGCAGCACGCCGGTTTCGTGGTGCTGAAATCCCCCGAGGTCCCTTCGATGCTCGTTGAGACCGCCTACATCTCCAACCCCGCCGAGGAGCGCCGCCTGCGCGAGCCTTCACAGCAGGCGCGTCTCGCGCGTGCAATCGCGAGCGGCGTGCGCAGTTACTTCACGCAGAATCCCCCCGACGGCACGCGCTTCAAGCAGGTGCGCCGCAGTACGCTCGCCAGCGCCGGCGACGCCGCTTCCGCCGCCACGACTCCCTAAGGTAAGGGCCCGAAGCCGCAGGCGCACGCGGGCCTGTACACTTCCGCCCCATGACCATCCGCGTTCTTTCCGGCGAGCTCGTCGATCAGATTGCGGCCGGGGAAGTCATCGAGCGGCCGGCTTCAGTCGTCAAGGAGCTCATCGAAAACTCCCTCGACGCTGGTGCGACGCGCATCGAGATCGACGTCGAGCGCGGCGGCGTCGGTCTCATCCGGGTGCGCGACGACGGCCGCGGCATCGCGGCCGAGGAGCTGGCCCTGGCGTTGGCGCGCCATGCGACCAGCAAGATCACCTCACTCGATGACCTCGAGGCGGTCACGACACTCGGCTTTCGCGGCGAGGCGTTGCCCTCGATCGGCTCAGTGTCGCGGCTGCGCATTGTGGCGCGCACCGCGGCGGCGGAACACGGCGCGGAAATCTCCGTCGACGGGGGCCTGCTCTCGGGCGTGCGCCCGGCAGCGCACCCGCCGGGGACCTCCATCGAGGTGCGCGACTTGTTCTTCAACGTGCCGGCGCGGCGCAAGTTCGTGAAGAGCGACGCGACGGAGCTCGCGCACATTGCAAGGCTCGTGGAGCGCCTCGCGCTGTCGCGGTTCGACGTGACCTTCCGACTGCGTCACGGCACGCGCCTGCTCGTGGACGCCGCGGCGGTGAGCGGCGCCAGTGCGGAATTCACCCGCCTCGGGGACCTGCTCGGCGCAGATTTCCCGGCGGCGGCAGTCGCGGTCAGGCAGGCGGCAGGCCCCGTCATGCTTTCCGGGTGGGCGGGGCTGCCCACGCGCTCGCGCGCCCAGCCCGATCAGCAGTTCTGGTTCGTCAATGGCCGCAGCGTGCGCGACCGGTTGCTCATGAACGCCGTGCGGCTCGCGTACCGGGACGTGCTGTATCACGGTCGTCACGCCGCCTACGCTTTGTATCTCACGCTCGACCCAAAGCTCGTGGACGTGAACGCGCACCCGTCGAAACTCGAAGTGCGCTTCCGTGAGAGCCGCCAGATCCATGACTTCGTGTTTCATGCGCTGGAACGCAGCCTCGCCGCTACCCGCCCCGACCTGGACTCGGCCCCCGCGGCCGGTGCCGGCGGGCCGGCGGGCGCCCCGGTGTGGGTGGGGCACCGCGGCGCTACGGAGGATACGGGTGGGCGTCGCGGTGCGCTGCCCCTTTACGAGCCGGGGCGCGATCCCTGGCTGATCGCCGCGGCGGTTCAGGAGAGCAGCACGAGCGCATCCGTGCCAGAGGGGGCGGCGGAAGACTATCCGCTGGGTACGGCGCTCGCCCAGCTGCACGGGGTGTACATCCTGGCGCAGAACCGCGCCGGGCTCGTGCTGATCGACATGCACGCCGCGCACGAGCGCGTGCTGTACGAGAAGTTCAAGGCCGAGCGCGGCAACGGTATTCCCGCGTCCCAGCACCTGCTCGAGCCCATAGTGGTCGCGCTCAAGACGCACGAGCTCGCGGCCCTCCTGGAGCAGCGCGCCGAATGGGAGCGGGCCGGCTTCGAGCTCGACGCGCTCTCGCCGACGCAGCTCGCGCTGCGGCGCGTGCCGGCGGTCCTCGATTCGCGCGAGATTCCGCGCATCGTCAGCTCACTGGTGCACGACCTCGCGCTCGATACCGGCACGCATCATCTGGATGGCGCCGCGGATCGTTTCCTGGGGGCGCTGGCCTGTCGCACGGCGATCCACGCGCATCGCCATCTCACGCTGCCGGAGATGAATGCGCTGCTGCGGCAGATGGAAGCGACCGAGCGCGCCAACCAGTGCAACCACGGCCGGCCTACCTGGACGCGTCTCAACCTGCAGCAGCTCGACCAGTTGTTCCTGCGGGGCCGCTGAGTGGCAGGCAGCGCGCGCGCGGCCGACGCGCCCGGGACGAGTACTTCCGGGAAGCTCCCGGTGTTCGTGCTGACCGGACCCACGGGAGCAGGCAAAACCGATTGGGCAGTCCGCATCGCCGAGGCCGCGCCGATCGAGATCGTGAGCGTGGACTCAGCGCTTGTGTACCGTGGGCTCGACATCGGTACGGCCAAACCCTCTGGTGCGCTGCGCCAGCGTATCCCGCACCAGCTCATCGACATCTGCGAGCCCACGGAAAGCTACTCCGCCGGCCGCTTCGTCGCGGATGCGCTCGAATGCATCCGCCAGATCCACGCCCGGCGCCGGGTGCCGCTCCTCGTGGGCGGGACCATGCTTTACCTGCGGGCGCTCGTGCACGGGCTAGCAGTCCTGCCGCAGGCCGCACCGGCGCTGCGGGCGCAGATCGACGCGCGCGCGGCACGACTGGGCTGGCCGGCGCTACACGCGGAACTCGAGCGCCTGGACCCGCAAGCCGCCGCCCGTATCGCACCCGCCGACAGCCAACGAATTCAGCGCGCCCTCGAGGTGTGCCACACCACGGGCAGGCCGATTTCTGAGCTGCAGCGCGCAACCACAAGTCCGCTTGCCGGCTGGCCGCTGCGCTACTGGGTGCTCGCGCCGCAGGACCGCTCGGTGTTGCACGAGGGCCTCAGGCGGCGCTTCCAGTCAATGATGGCGGCCGGCTTTCTCGACGAAGTGAGGGCATTGCGCGACCGCGGCGACCTCAGCGCCCGCCATCCGTCGATGCGGGCGGTGGGCTACCGGCAGCTCTGGGCGCACCTCGAGGGGCAGTTCGACCTTGCCGAGGCGGTGGAGCGGCTGCGC
>CATPBM010000193.1 GCA_955652625.1 uncultured Steroidobacteraceae bacterium | reverse complement strand
GTGTGGGGCCGACGCGCGCGGACTGGCTCGTGATCGGGGAAGCGCCGGGAGCCGAAGAGGACCGTCGCGGCGAGCCGTTCGTGGGCGCCGCCGGCCAGCTGCTGGATGCGATGCTGCGGGCCATCGGGCTGGATCGCAGGAGCAACGTCTACATCGCCAACGTGCTGAAGAGCCGCCCTCCCGGCAACCGCGATCCAAAGCCCGAGGAGGTTGCGGCTTGCCTGCCGTACCTCATCCGACAGGTCGCGCTGCTGCAGCCGAAGATCATGCTCGCGGTGGGGCGCATCGCGGCCCAGAACCTGCTCGGCACGGATGCCCCCCTCGGGCGCCTGCGTGGCCAGGTACATCGCTTCGGTGAACTCAACACCCCGCTCGTGGTCACATATCATCCCGCCTACCTGCTGCGTACCCCGGCGGACAAGCGCAAGGCATGGGAGGACCTGAAATTCGCACGCGGCGTGTATCAACGACTCACCCCGGACTCGGCGAGCGATGGCCACCGCTCCTGACCTGCTGACGGCGGCGACCGCCGAGCTCGCGATCCGGCCCATGCGCGAGGGCGACGTCGCGGACGTCGTCGCGATCGAGCGCTCCGCGTACCCGTTTCCGTGGAGCGAGGGGATCTTTCGCGACTGCCTGCGTGTTGGCTACGTCTGCCGGGTGATGACGGTCGCGCGGCAGGTGATCGCCTATGGGGTGATGAGTCTGGGCGCCGGCGAGGCTCACATTCTCAACCTGTGCGTGGGCGAGGCGTTCCGCTGTCGCGGCGCGGGCAGGCGCCTGCTCGGCTCGCTGATCGAGCGTGCCACGCTCGCCGGTATGGGCGAAGCCTATCTCGAGGTGCGCCCGTCCAACACGGCGGCGATCCGCCTGTACCTGTCCTCGGGTTTCGAGCAGGCCGGCATGCGCCGCGGCTACTATCAGGCCCCCGGCGGGCGGGAAGATGCCGCCGTGTTCAAGCGCACGTTGCGCGCGATGCCCGCCCCTCCTGCCTGACCGCTGCGCAGCGACATGACTGACCTGGCTGCCGAAATCCTTCGGCGACGTACGTTCGCGATCATCTCGCACCCCGACGCCGGTAAGACCACCCTCACGGAAAAGCTGCTGCTGTTCGGTGGAGCGATCCAGATGGCCGGCACCGTCAAGGGCCGCAAGGCCGCGCGTCACGCGACCTCCGACTGGATGCGCCTCGAGCAGCAGCGCGGCATCTCCGTCACCTCCTCGGTGATGCAGTTCCCGTACCGTGACTGCATCGTGAACCTGCTCGACACCCCTGGCCACGAGGACTTCTCCGAGGACACCTATCGCACGCTGACCGCCGTGGATTCGGCGCTGATGGTGATCGACTGCGCCAAGGGGGTCGAGGAGCGCACCATCAAGCTCATGGAGGTGTGCCGGCTGCGCGACACGCCGATCATGACCTTCATCAACAAGCTCGATCGCGATGGCCGCGCGCCGATCGAGCTGCTGGACGAGATCGAGAGCGTGCTGCGCATCGACACCGCGCCCATCACATGGCCGATCGGCATGGGGCGCGAGCTGCGCGGCATCTATCACCTGACGCAGGATCGCATCTACGTGTACGCCGCGGGCGAGCGCGGCCGCGTCGGCGAGAACCGCACCATTGAGCATCTCGCGAGCGCCGCGGCGCAGGAATTTCTCGGCGCGCACTCGCGCGCGTTCGGCGAGGAGATCGAGCTGGTGAAGGGCGCTACCCAGGCCTTCGACGCGCAGGCCTACCGCGCCGCTCGCCAGACGCCGGTGTTCTTCGGCTCCGCCATCAGTAACTTCGGCGTCGAGGAACTGCTGGCGGCGTTCACCACGCACGCCCCCGCACCGCTGCCGCGCACGGCGCGCGAGCGCACCGTGGAACCGCGGGAAAGCGCCCTGTCCGGCTTCGTGTTCAAGATCCAGGCCAACATGGATCCGGCGCACCGGGACCGCATCGCGTTCCTGCGCCTGTGCGCGGGCAGGTACTCGCGCGGCATGCGCCTGTTTCACGTACGCCTCGACAAGGAGGTGCGGGTCGCCGATGCCCTGACCTTCATGGCCGCGGACCGGGCGCAGGCGGAGGAAGCGTACTCGGGGGATATCATCGGCCTGCATAACCACGGCACCATCAACATCGGCGATACCTTCACCCAGGGCGAGCGGCTCACCTTCACCGGGGTGCCGAACTTCGCGCCGGAAATCTTCCGGCGCGCGGTGCTCAAGGATCCCCTGAAAATGAAGGCGCTGCAGAAGGGCCTGTCGCAGCTGTGCGAGGAGGGCGCCACGCAGCTGTTCAAGCCGCTGCGCAACAACGACCTGATTCTGGGGGCGGTCGGGCCGCTGCAGTTCGAGGTGGTGGCCTTCCGGCTGCAGGATGAGTACGCCGTGCAATGCGTGTTCGAGCCGGTCACGGTGTACACGGCACGCTGGGTCGACAGTGCCGATGCGCGCAAGCTCGAGGAGTTCCAGGCGCGGGCTCACGACAACCTGGCGCTCGATCACAGCGGCCTGCTGGTCTACCTCGCGCCCTCGCGCGTGAATCTGGAGCTCACCCTGGAACGCTGGCCCGATATCACGTTCCGCAAGACCCGCGAGCACGCAGCCGCCTGAACGGGCCGCACCCGCAAGGGGGATGGCGCCCGGGCTGGATTTGTGCGACATACGCCTCCATGAGGGAGGTCCTATGAACGACGTCCTCGCGGCGGCAGCCCCGCTCACGCAACGCGAGATCCTGATCCACGCCCTGTACGAGGCCTCTGAGCTCGAGCACAACCTCATGTGCACGTACCTCTATGCCGCCTTCAGCCTGAGGGCCGGCGAGGGCGAGGGCCTCGCTGCCTCCGAGGCCGCGGCAGTCAAACGCTGGCGGCAGGTGCTGCTGGGCGTGGCAATCGAGGAAATGGGACACCTGGCGGCGGTGTGGAACATCACCTCGGCGCTCGGCGGCAGCCCGCGTTTCGGGCGCATGAACTTCCCGCTCGATCCGGGGTATCTGCCGGCCAGCATCACGGTAAAACTCGCCCCTTTCAACGCCGCCACCCTGCAGCATTTCGTATTTCTCGAGCGGCCGCATGGCTCCGCCGAGCCCGAGGGCAGCGGCTTCGCCTGCGAGCGCCCGTACGCGCGCGGCACCGACCGGCCGCACCTGACTCCGATGGCCCGCGACTACGATACCGTCGGTGACTTCTATGCGGGACTCGACCAGGGCCTGCGCGCCTTCGTGGAGCGCTGCGGAGAGGCACATACTTTCGGCGGCGACCCCGCACTGCAGCTCTCGCCCGCGGAAGTGAACCTGCCGGGCGCGAAGCCCGTCAGGTGCCTGAACACTGCGCTCGCTGCCTTCACCGCGATCGTGGAGCAGGGCGAGGGTGCGCCGCGTGATTCCGCGGATTCCCATTACCAGAGGTTTCTGGGCATTCGTACCGAGCTGCAAGAACTCGCCGGGAATAACCGCGCTTTCGCACCGGCGTTCCCCGCGGCGACCAACCCGGTGCTGCGCCGCCCGCCGCGGCCGGAAGGGCGGGTGTGGATCGAGAACCCGGATGCCTTTGCGACCGTGGACCTGGCCAATGCGTGCTACGCCCTGATGCTGCGGCTGCTTGCGTATTCGTACGCGCTGCGTGGCCCGAGTGCGGAAAAGTCCCTTGCCGTGGATCTGGGCATTGGACTGATGCAGGCGGTGGTGCCACTCGCCGAGCGCGCGGCGCGCCTGCCCGCGGGACCCTCGAACCCCAACTGCAACGCCGGCATGTCGTTCGTCACCCTGCGGGACTCCGCCGCGCTGCCGCCCGGAGCTGCGGCGCGGCGACTGTTCGTCGAGCGTTTCGCACAGCTCGCGCAGGCGGCCGGGGGGCTGCGCGAGAGGGGCGATGCGCGCGCAGTCGCTGCGGCCGATGCGCTC
>CATPBM010000192.1 GCA_955652625.1 uncultured Steroidobacteraceae bacterium | reverse complement strand
TGCCGATGTTGGCATTGAGGCTGGCCGCGACCTTGGGGTCGAGCACGGTGAAGAGGAACTTCTCGGACAACGTCCCCGGCAGCGTGACCATGGCCATCTCCCCTTCCCAGGTCTTGCACAGCCAGCCCTTGCGCGAGAACTTCTGCACGAAACCGGCTCGCTCCCCGTCGGAATATGACCAATGCAGCGTCACCCAGCCGAAACCCACGATCACGGCGATGATCGCCACGAGAAGGCCGATGAATGTTTTGGCCATGGATGGGCTGTTCCTGTTCAGCGCCCGCTGAGAGTAGTCGCTCCGGGCAAGCATAGCGCGCGGGGGCGCCCCGGGGTGCATCCTGGACCCACGACCTTGAGCCGCATGGGAAGGGCGCGCCCGGGTGACGGCGCGCTAAGATGGGGCGAATGATGGATGCCCAGCCACTGGCCGGTCGCACGGTCGCCGTGCCTGAGACGCGTGAGCTCGAGGTGTTCGCCGCCATGCTCGAGCGGCGCGGCGCGAGCGTGGTGCGCTGCCCGCTCATCGCCATCCGTGACGCTCCCGATCCCGCCCCGGTGCTGGCGTTTGCCCGCGGCTTTGCTGAGGGCTCTTGCGATGACCTCATCCTCACCACCGGTGAGGGACTGCGGCGCATCCTCGGCTGCATCGAGCGGCACGAGCCGGCGCTCAGGGCGCGCTTTCTCGAAGCACTCGGGCGGGTGCGCAAGATCACGCGCGGACCCAAGCCCGCGCGCGCCTTGCGCGAGATCGGGCTGAAGCCAGATCTTCCCGCCGCGCAGCCCACCACCGCCGGCATCATTGCGAGCCTTTTGAGCGAGGATCTTCGGGGCCGCCGTGTCGGTGTGCAGCTCTACGGCACCGAGCCCAACCGTCCGCTCATGCAGTTTCTCGAGGGCGCCGGAGCGAGGGTGCTCAGCGTCGCGCCCTACGTGTATGCCGATGCCGCGGATGATGCCGCGGTACACCGGCTGCTCGCGCGCCTGAACGCCGGTGAGGTGGATGCCATCGCCTTCACCAGTACGCCGCAGGTCGCACGGCTGTTCGCGGTCGCGCCCGCGGAGGTGGTGAGCGCAGCACTCGCACGCACCCTGGTCGCGGCGGTCGGACCGGTGGTGGCCGAGGCGCTCGGGCGCCATGGCGTCACGCCACGGCTGGTGCCGGAAGAGTCCTTCTTCCTCAAGCCGCTGACGACGGCTCTTGAGGAGGCACTGCGCGCGCACGCGTGATAGGAGGTTTCGGATAGTCTTGCCGCCGCGCGTGCGCGCTGCGCGGGGTTGCTGGCGCGACTACTGGCCACGTGGAGAAGAACGATATGACCACGGAATCGCGGGCGGAGCTGACGCTGCGGGGGTTGATCCTCGGTGTGCTGATCACCGTGGTGTTCACCGCGGCCAATGTCTACTTCGGGCTCAAGGCCGGGCTGACCTTTGCCACCTCCATACCGGCCGCCGTGATCTCGATGGCGGTCCTGCGCGCCGTGCGCGGTGCGACCATACAGGAGAACAACATCGTGCAGACCGTGGCCTCCGCGGCCGGCACGCTCTCCTCCGTCATCTTCGTGCTGCCCGGCATGGTCATGATCGGGTGGTGGACCGGCTTTCCGTACCTGGTCTCGTTTGGCATCTGCGTTTTCGGCGGGATTCTGGGGGTCATGTATTCGATTCCCCTGCGCCGCGCCCTGGTCACGCAGTCGGATCTGCCCTATCCGGAAGGCGTCGCCTGCGCCGAAGTGCTCAAGGTGGGCAGCAGCGAGCACGGCGCGGGCGTGGAAGAGAGCCGTGCCGGCCTGCAGGCACTGTTGTGGGGATCGGTGGTGTCGGGTGCGTTCTCGCTGATCACGGCAACCCGGCTCTTCGCCGCCGACGTCGCACGTAACTTCCGGGTGGGCGAGCGCGGTGTCTCGGGCTTCGACTTCCTGCTGTCGTTCGCTCTGTTTGGTATCGGGCATCTCATCGGGCTGTCGTGCGGTCTGGCCATGCTGCTGGGCGCATTGATCGCCTGGGTGTGGGGCGTGCCGCACTTCTCGGCGCTGTCGGTCGCGGATGCGAACCTCACCGGTGCTGCGCTGGAGGCACTGGCGCATGACACGTGGAGTCACAAGGTGCGCTTCGTCGGGGCGGGCACGATCGCGGTCGCAGCGGTGTGGACGCTGGCAAAGCTCGTCACGCCGGTGGTCGCGGGCCTGCGCTCGGCGATGGTCGCATCACGCGCGCGCAAGGAAGGCAGATCAGCCATGCTGCCGCGAACCGAGCAGGACATCCCGATCGGCCTGGTGGGCGCGGTTTCATTGCTGTGCGTGCTGCCCGTGGGCGTGATGCTCGCGCATTTTGCGAGCCAAAGCGGGCTCGGCGATCACCTCGCCTTCCTGGTGATCGGCGGCGTGCTCTACATCGCGATCATGAGCTTTCTGGTGTCCGCGGTCTGCGGTTACATGGCCGGGTTGATCGGGTCATCGAACAGCCCGCTATCGGGTATAGGGATTCTGGTCGTCGTCGGCTACGGGTTGATACTCGTGTTGGTTCTGCGCGCAGACATGTCTACGGCCATGGGGAAATCCCTGGTCGCCTACGCGCTGTTTGTCACTGCAGTGGTATTTACAGCCGCCGCAATCGCCAACAACAACCTGCAGGATCTTAAGACCGGGCAGCTGGTCGACGCCACGCCGTGGAAGCAGCAGGCGGCGCTGGTGATCGGCGTGGTCGCAGGAGCTGCGATCATCCCGCCCATTCTCGATCTGGTGAATCAGGCTTACGGCTTCGCCGGAGCACCGGGGCCGCATCACGAGCATCCGCTGCCGGCACCCCAGGCGGGGCTGATATCGGCGCTGGCACAGGGTGTCATCCAGAACAATGTGGACTGGAGTCTGATCCAGACCGGTGGTCTGATCGGCGTGGCCGTCATCGCCGTGGACGCACTGCTGCGCAAGCTGAAGCCGGGGGCACATATGTCCCCGCTGGCGGTGGGTTTAGGGATCTATC
>CATPBM010000191.1 GCA_955652625.1 uncultured Steroidobacteraceae bacterium | reverse complement strand
GGCTCGGCTGGCCGGCGGCGGCGCGCACCTACGCCGGCAGTTTCCTCTATCACCTCGATAACGACCGCGTGTACGTCGGTTACATCGTCGGCCTCGACTACCAGGATCCGCGCCTGCAGCCCTTCGAAGCGTTCCAGCAGTACAAGCACCACCCGAGCGTCAAGTCGCTGCTCGAGGGAGGCGAGATCGTCTCGGCCGGCGCCCGCGCCATCGCCGCCGGCGGCTGGCAGTCGACTCCGACGCTGGAAATGCCCGGCGCCATCCTCATTGGTGACGCCGGCGGCACACTGAATTTCGCCAAGATCAAGGGCGTGCATCAGGCAATCCGCTCGGGCGCACTCGCTGGTGAGCACATCGCGCAAACCGGGACCGGCACTGGCTTCGATGCCAGGTGGCGCGCCTCGGAGGGTGGACGCGAGCTCCGGCGGGTGCGCAATTTCAAGCCGGGGTTCAAGCGCGGCATGTGGCCCGGCCTCATCAACTCGGCGTGGGAGATGATCAGCTGCGGCAAGTCGCCGTGGACGCTGAAGAACACTGCCGACTGGTCGCGGCTTGAGAAGCTCGATGAGTTCACTTCACCCGAGCGACAGTGGGTGGAGCGCACCCTGCCGCCGCGCGATCGCGTGTCGTTCGTGTTCTTCGCGGGCAACGCACACGAGGAGAGCCAGCCGGTGCACCTGAAGGTGGCCGACACCAGCATCTGCGTGCAGCGCTGCAGCAAGGAGTTCGGCAACCCGTGCGAGCGCTTCTGCCCCGCGGGTGTCTACGAGATGGTGAACGACGGCCAGGGCGGGCGCCGCCTGCAGATCAACGCGGCGAACTGCGTGCACTGCAAGGCCTGCGACATCAAGGATCCTTACGAGATCATCACCTGGACCACGCCCGAAGGGGGCTCGGGGCCCAACTACCAGTCGTTGTAGCATGTCTGAGCTCTGGCGCCCCTCCCCCACGCGCATCGCGGATGCGAATCTGACGCGCTTCATGGCGTGCGTGAACGCGCGCCGTGGCACCTCGCTCAGCGACTACGGGGCGCTCTACGCCTGGTCGCTCAGCTCACCGGAAGCGTTCTGGACCGAGCTGGCGCGCTTCGCCGACGTGCGTGCCGAATGGGGCAGCGGAGCGGTCATCGAGAACCCCCAGGCCATGCCTGGGGCGCGGTTCTTCCCCGACGCACGCCTGAACTTCGCCGCCAATCTGCTCAGGTTCGAGGACGAGCAGCCGGCACTGGTATTTCGCAGCGAGCGCGGTGCACGCCGTACGCTCTCCTACCGCGAGCTGCGCGCGGAGGTCGCCCGCGTGGCCGCGGGCCTCAGGGAGGCGGGCGTAGTTGCCGGCGATCGCGTCGCCGGCTTTGTGCCCAACGTGCCGGAGGCGGCGATCGCCATGCTCGCCACGGCCAGCATCGGCGCCACCTGGTCCTCGTGCTCGCCGGACTTCGGGGTGCACGGGGTGCTCGACCGCTTCGGGCAGATCGCCCCGAAAGTGCTGTTCACCGCAGACGGCTACTTCTACGCCGGCAAGGAGCTCGATTCCCTCACTCAGGTGTCGCAGGTGCTCACCCGACTTCCCGCCGTCGAGCACGTGGTGGTAATTCCCTACCTCCACCCGCGGCCGCAGCTTGCCCGCCTCGGCGCCGCGCTGGCGCGCGCCCGGCTGTGGCAGAACTTCGGTGCGCGCGGCGCTGAGCTGGCGTTCGTGCCGATGCCCTTCAACCACCCGCTCTGCATCCTCTACTCCTCCGGCACCACCGGTGTGCCCAAGTGCATCGTGCACGGCGCGGGCGGCACGCTGCTGCAGCATCAGAAAGAACACTTGCTGCACACCGACCTCAAGCGCAGCGACCGGCTGTTCTATTTCACGACCTGCGGCTGGATGATGTGGAACTGGCTGATCAGTGCCCTCGCCACCGGGGCGACGGTTGTGCTCTATGACGGCAGCCCCTTCCACCCCAATCCCGGTGCGCTGTGGCGCCTGGCGGAGGAAGAGCGTGTCACGGTGTTCGGCACCAGCGCGAAATACCTTTCCGCGCTGCAAAAGAGCGACTTTGTGCCCGCCGATGCGGTGGACCTGACGGCGCTGCGTACGCTGCTGTCCACCGGTTCCCCATTGCTGCCGGAAGGGTTCGACTACGTGTACCGCGCCGTGAAGGCCGACCTTCACCTCGCCTCGATCTCGGGCGGTACCGACATCGTGTCGTGCTTCGCCCTCGGTTGTCCGACGCGGCCGGTGTTTCGCGGCGAGATCCAGTGCCGGGGGTTAGGGATGGCGGTCGATATTTTCGACGATGATGGCCGGGCGCTGCGCGGCGCGCGCGGAGAACTGGTATGCACGGCGCCCTTTCCCTCCATGCCCGTGGGGTTCTGGAACGATCCGGACGGCCGCAAGTACAACGCCGCCTACTTCGAGCGCTTTGCTGGCGTCTGGCATCATGGCGATTACGCCGCCCTTACCGCCCACGATGGCCTGGTGATCTACGGCCGCTCCGACGCGGTGTTAAATCCTGGCGGCGTGCGCATCGGCACGGCCGAGATCTACTCCGCGGTCGAGAGCCTGCCGCAGATCGCCGAAACGCTGGCGGTCGGCCAGGACTGGAACGCCGACGTGCGGGTCGTGCTGTTCGTGCGCCTGCAGCCGGGCGTCGAGCTTGACGAGCCCCTGCAGAAACAGATCCGCGACACCATCCGCGGGCATACGACCGCGCGCCACGTGCCCGCCAAGGTCATCGCGGTGCCGGACATCCCGCGCACGCTCTCCGGCAAGATCACCGAACTCGCGGTGCGCAACGTCGTCCATGGGCTGCCGGTCAAGAACCTCGACGCGCTCGCCAATCCTGGCGCACTCGAGCACTTCCGCGACCTGCCGGATCTTCAGTTCTGACGCAGCGCGTGAGCGAGGCACCCCCGAGCGCGAGTTCCGCGGCGCGCGTCCCCGGCGCGGATCCCGCCGGTGTGCGCGCGCGCTACGAGCGCCAGCTCGCGCAGCGCGGCTTTCGCGCTGACCCCGAGCAGCTGCTTGCGGTAGCAAAGCTCGAGGATATTCGGGATCGCCTGAGCGCGGCCGTGCCGGCTCACAGTGCCTGGGTGCCGCGCTGGCTGCGCGCGCTCACCGCCCGCGCCGAGCGTACGCCGGTGCAGGGACTGTACCTGTGGGGAGGCGTGGGCCGCGGCAAGACCTGGCTCATGGATCTGTTCTACGAGAGCCTGCCGTTCGCGCAGGCGCGGCGCCGGCACTTTCACCGCTTCATGCACGAGGTGCACCTGCAGCTCGCCCAGCTGAAGCACGAGCGCGCGCCGCTTGAGCGGATCGCGGAGGGCATCGCGCGCGAGGTGCGCGTGCTGTGTTTCGATGAGTTGTACGTTGCGGACATTGCCGACGCAATGATTCTGGGTGGCCTGTTCGCCGGACTGTTCCGGCGCGGCGTCACGCTGGTGACGACCTCCAACGTAGCGCCGCAGGAGCTGTACAACGACGGCCTGCAGCGCGAGCGCTTCCGTCCCGCAATCCAACTGCTCGAGCGCCACCTTGAGGTGCTGCGGATCGCCGGCACCACCGACTACCGCCTGCGGCATCTCACCCAGGCGGGCACCTATCTGCCGGCGGGCGTGCCGGGCACGCGCGAGCG
>CATPBM010000190.1 GCA_955652625.1 uncultured Steroidobacteraceae bacterium | reverse complement strand
GTGTTTTCGGAGATCTGGGCGGCGTAGCCCGCTAAAGGCGCTCGGTCACCAACACTCGTCCCTTGGCGCCCAGCGCGGTCCTGCCATCCTGGCCTCTGATGCGTCCTCGAAGCTCCACGACGTCACCACCAAGTTTGTCGTGTGGGGTGACTTTGACAACCAGCCAATCGAGCCGGATCGTCTCGTCGGCAAATACGGGCCGCCGAAAGCGCACCCAGAACTCAAGACCGACCATCGATCCCTTCGTCGAGAAATAGGACGCGGTCAGGCCGAGCAGCAGTGCGGTGGTGTGCGTGCCGCTCGCGATGAGCCGGCCATACCGACTTGCCGCGGCGAACTCGGGGTCATGATGCACCGGATTGGTGTCGCCAGCAGCGAGCGCATATTCGCGGACAGCCGGCGGCGTGAGTGTGATCTCGTGTGAGAAGCGCTCGTGCGGACGGACTCCCGCAACCCGCTTGTCAGCTGGCCTTGTCATGCACGGCTACCGGAGACATCTTCGCCATTGTAGCAGCCCGTCGGAATGAGGCTTTTGCGTTCTGCCTGCCGCAGGGCCAAAGATGGCACGGGGCTGGTGAGCACCAGCCCCCGTGCGATGCGCGAGGATGCGTCTAGTGCAACAAGTTGACCGTGTTGGTGCCGTCATTCACGAAATACACGCCGTGCGCGGGGTCGAACACCAGGCCGAATAGCGTGCCAGCTCCTGGCGGCGAACCGGTTTTGTCGAGCAACACCTTGGCGCGCTGCGCCCCGCGTGGCGTGATCTCCGTGATAAAGCCATCGCCGCCGTTGACGGTGAGCAGCTCACCGTCTGGTGTGACGGCGAGTCCCAGGGGCTCGTTGAGGCTGCCGCCGGCGGAGAGCGTACGCCCGATGCCGGCCGAAGTCGTGCGGCCCAGAGGATGGTCGATGACGGCAATGCGGTTGTTGAGAGTGTCAGCCACGTAGAGCAACGCGCCGCCGTTGTGGTCCCCGCCCTCGCGCTCGTCGCCATGCTCGCCGCAATCGTCGCGGTCACTGGCGCACAGCGCCCGCAGCGCGACACCGGTGGGACCGACGACGAGCGCCGCCGGATCGGTGCGCTCGGGGAAGCCCGAGCCGATCACTGTGATGGATTCGAGCTCGGGCATGGCGGTGCCGGACACCTTGAGGTCAAGCCGCGTCACCGTCGCTCGGTGGACAACCTGGCCGCCGGCCGCCACCGTGCGGTTGAGCACGTTGGTGACGAAGAGCTTGGCCTCCTGCTCGCCGTCGAAGGCGGTCATGTCCCAGGGGCCGTTGATCAGCGTGCCGAAAAACGTCTCAACCGCGGTGCCCATGCTGTCGAGCACGATCAGGCAGCCACGCTGCGCGGTCGCGGCTTTACCGTCCGAGGTGGGCAGGCTACCGACGATCACCCACCCCTGCTCGAGAACCACCAGCGCGGTCGTCAGGCCCACACCACCCGGACAGCTGCCCGGGAGCGTGGCCGCGTTCAAGGCCGCGAACAGGCTCACGCTGCCGTTTGGCGCCACGTCCACGATGGTCGTGCCGGTGCCTTGCAGGTTCGCCGAGTTGTTGAAATTGCTGACCAGGATATGCCCGGCGCGCAGGTTGCCGATGGTGCGCTTGACCTGGGCCATGCCGTAAGGATTGACGTCGCCGTTCGCGGGAACGGCGGAAGCGATGGTGCTGATTTTCTTCAGGTGCGGCAGGACCAAATCGTCGTCGCTCGCGAGCCCCGGACTCGCCAGGACCAGGGCCGACAGAGCCAACCACGCGCACGCGAGCTTGCGTGCTTCCATGCTGAACGATTTCATGTGATTCCCCTGTTGAAGTTGCCATTCGGGCGTACCCGCAGACACACAGAGTAAGTGGCGGCGTATCTGCCGGCGGTTCTACGTCAGCTGCGGGCTGGACTTACCGCGGTGCATCAGAGGGGGGTGGTCTCATTCGCGTGTCGGTCGCGACCCAGTTGACTTCCCAGGTCTTGCCGCCGTCTGCGGAAAAGGCCTGTTCGAAGTGACAGGATTCGGGCGTGATGTCCGAGATGACAAACCGTACGAGCACCGCGCGGTCGCCCACTGTTTCCTGGTCGAAGAACTCGCCGCGGCCGTTTTTGAACTCACCGATGATGGGCTGGCCAAGGGTACCTGCGGCGCTGTTGGAGAAATTGAGGCTCCACTGGCGAGAATCGGGGTTGTACAAACGCCGCGATAGCGCTTCGATGTGGCCCGACGACCCGCCAACCTCCAGCTGAAGCAGGTTGGCACGGCCATCCCAGAGCTTGCGCACCACCGAGGTGCCTCGTATTCGACCCAGGCGGTGGACCCGGTCAGGGGATGCACGAGGCGTGAGATGTGAGTCTTCCAGGTGCCGAACTCAAAGTCGAAATCGTGTTGCCCGTCCCGCGGCGCAGGCAGCGGCGCCGCTGGCCCCTGCCCGGCATCGGTCGCAGCGCCCGCACCCGTCAACAAGCCCCAAGCGAGCCCGCATACCAGGACGCAGTTCCCGAGATTGCTGAGTGCTTTCATGGTCGGCGCAATATGCGCGGCGGGCAGGGGTTCTCCAAGAACCACTTGCGCGTTCATTTTCGGTACCACCCGACTTTGCGCTGACGTCGCCCGCTCCCGCCCCGCAATGGCGCGAAAGCCTTGCCGCCGGCAGCTAGGTGGGCGCCGCTTGCAGTGCCTCGATGAGGATGCGGGCGAATTGCGGTCCCTTGCCAGCTTCCTCGTGCTTGAAGTACACGAATACATCGCTGCACGCCGCGGCACTCGCGCGGATGACGCCGGCCCAGCGCTGCAAATCCTCGGGCGTATAGCCCTCATCGCGCAGCCGGAAGTAGGCGTAACTGGCCGTGATCTCGACCGGCGTGGAGAACTTCTCGCTGTCGGCGATGCATAGCGCGAGATTCCGGGCTTTCAGCCGCGCGAACACTTCCGCGTCCATCCACGAGGCGTGCCGGAACTCGAACGCCGCGCAGCAGCCTGGCGAGAGCACAGTCAGAAACTCATCGAGCACCGCGAGATCCTTGCGGAAGTAGGGCGGCAGCTGAAAAAGGATCGCGCCGAGCTTGGGTCCCAGCGTTGCCGCGGTCTTGAGGAAGTACTGCAGGAGATCGGTGCAGTCCCTGAGCCTCGCGATGTGCGTGATGCGCTTGGGCGCCTTGAGCGTGAGCCTGAAGCCTTGCGGGGTCTCGCGATTCCATCCAGCGAGGATCTTCTCGTTCGGCGTGCGATAGAAGGTGTAGTTGATCTCCACGGTTGTGAAGCGTTCGGCGTAGTAGGGGAGCATTTTCGCTGCCGGCATTTTCTCGGGATAGAAACTGCCCTTCCATTCCGGGTAGTTATATCCGGAGGTTCCGACCCAGGTCTTCATGAGCGCAGCCCGCTTCCGCTCAGTGGCCGTCGCTGGCGACCAGGCGCCGATATTGTCCGAGGTGACGGATGGCGTGCTGTGGCTTGCCGAGGGATTCGTACAGCCGCGCGAGGTTGTAATGGCAGTCCGCGAGCTCCGGATCCTCTTGCAACGCCGTCTGGTACGCTTCGAGCGCCGCGGTCGGGTCGCCGAGATCCTCCAGCAGCACGCCCTGGTTGAAGAGCAGGAGCGGGTCCGGCCCGACCTGCGCTAACCCCCGCCGATACACCTCCACGGCCTCCGTGGTTCGACCCTGCTCGTGCAGCAGTCTTCCCCAGTTGGTCCAGGCGGCGCTGTGGTGCGAGTCATCGCCGACTGCGCGCCGGTACGCCGACAGCGCCGCCTCCGGATCACTGCTCTCGAGGTTGAGCCCTTCGGTGAACCAGTCGCGCACCGCGGATGGTTGCGTCGCCGCCGCTGGCGCACTGGCCTCGTCCTTGCGGTCCACCACACGCAACTCGCCGTTCTCAACCCGCACGTCCAGACCCAGAAGGTACTGGCCGCTTTCCACCTGCCGATGGGCCTCGCCCTCGCGCACCACCACGTGATCGCCCACCGCGCTGATGGACAGCCCCGACAACGGCATGGACTCGGGCAGTTCGCGGCGCAGATTCTCGAGGGAGCGGCGGATGCGCTTATGCGGAATCTTCGCATCGATGAGCGCGCGCGCCGTGCGCAGCACGATCAGGTCCTGGAAGGAGAAGCGATACTCGCGCCGTGCGCCGCGTTCGGGTTTGACGAACCCAGCCTTGATGAGATTGCGCGTGATGTCAGGCGAGAGCCGCAGGACGCGCTCCACGTCCCGCACACTGTAGGAAGGCATCCTGATCCCTCGGGCGTACCGCGCTTAAGCGTTACGCTTGCCGGCCTTGCGGGTCACCTTGGACGGTTCCTCCACGCGCTTGGGCTCTTTGCGGGGACCCAGGCGGTTAACCTGCGCTCGGGCCTTTTCGCTCTTTTGCAGGCTCGCGCGCAGCGCCTCCATGAGATCGATGACCTTGCCCTCGCCCTCGGGGGCGGTTTCCGCCACCGAGATTTCCTTGCCCTCGACCTTCTTCTGAATCGCCGCCTCGACGCGCGCGCGCACCTCGTCCTTGTAAGCGTCGGGATCGAATTTCTCGGCTGTCTGCTGATCGATGAGCTGCTGCGCGAGCTTCAGTTCCGCAGGCTTCACGTCCGGCTTCGGGATCTCGACTTCGCTCGCGCGACGTACATCGGTCGCGTAGTGCAGCTGCTGCATGGCGAGCACGTCGCCGATCGGACGCAGGATCACGATGTAGCCCTTGCCGCGTGCGGCCCAGCGGCCGACGCCACAACGCCCCGCCTGCTTGAGCGCTTCGGTGAGCAGTGCGTAGGGCTTGGCGGCGCCCTTGTCGGGAGCGAGGTAGTAGGTCTTGTCGTAGTAAACCGGATCGATCGACTCGATGGGCACGAACTCGGAGATCTCCACCGAGTGCGTGCCGACTTCTTCCAGTGCCTTGATCTCCTCGGGCGAGAACTGCACGTACTGATCCTTGGCGAACTCGTAGCCCTTCACCATCTCCTCGCGTTCCACGACCACGCCTTCCTTCTGGCATATGTATTGCTGCTTCAGGCGCGAGCCGTCGGTCTTGTGCAGCAGGTTGAAGGAGATGGTGTTCGCCGACTGAGTCGCGGTGTAGAGCTTCACCGGTATGGCGACCAGCCCGAAGGACACCGTCAGAGAACCTATGGAACGTGCAGCCATGTGTACACCCTGAAGACTAGCGTGAGCTGAAGCTACTTCTCACCATCAATACCGAAAGCCTTCGTAAGGCTCTGTTTTGTCACAAGTACATCATGCCACCTGTCGCCGTTCTTTTCCAACCGGTCAGGCACGTTTCGGGTTGTAAACTCCATCGGCTCGGCCGCTTCGAGCTCCTCCCAGGTCAGGGGCATGGATACGGGGGCTCCCGGCACCCCGCGTGGCGAATACGCCACATTGAGGGTCTTGCCACGCACGTTCATGTTGTAATCGATGAAGATCTTGCCGGTTCGCTTCTCCACCGCCCACTCCATGGTGATGTCCTTCGGATGCGCGCGCATCACGTGACGCCCCACGGTCTCGCAGATGTGCCGCGCCTGATCGAAGGTCACGGTGCGCTCGATGGGCACAAACACATGCAGTCCCGTCTTTCCTGAAGTCTTCACGACAGCCTCGAGTGACATCTCTCGAAGCAGCGCACGCAGCCAGAAGGCGACGCGCTTGCCGACGGCGAATCCGTGCTTGTTGAGTTCAGGCTCGGCGCCCTTCGCTTCCTTGCCCGAGTAGATGTAGGGATCGATGTCGAACACCAGGTAGTCGGGGTAGTTGAGAATCGAAGACTCGAGCGCCGCCAGAGAGCTTGAGTAGTCGGTGCTGGCCCCGGCAGCCTCGGGCGCCAGCTGGGCACGCGAATGCCACACGTGAAACTCCAGCGTGCCGACCTGCCCCAGCCACAGCAGTGTCGGCAGGTTGTTGGCGAGCAGGTAGCGGTGCTTCTCGTCCTTGTGCCCTGAGAACACGGTGACCGATTCGACGAACTCCGGCAGCGCCTGTGACCAGTGTTTCTGGAAGAAGCGTTCGCCGTTGATCCCTTCCGGCATGCGGATCATGGTCAGCGGTCGGTCTGCAAGGTGCGGCAGCATGAAGCGCCCGACCCGCGCCAGGTAGCGCAGCAAGTCACGCTTGGTCGTGGCCGGCCGCCCGCGGCCTTCAGGCGGCCAGTAGATGCGATCGAGGTTGGTGAGACTGATGCGCGTGCCGCCGATCTTCAGGTCCATGCGCTGCGCCGGATTCTCGAGCTGCTGCAGCACCGCCCCGACCTCGTGCGTCTGCGGCTGCGTTGGGGTGGTAGCCGCGCGCGCGGGCCTGGCGCGCGCCCCGGCCGGCTGCGTCGCCCGCTCCCCGCTCGCAGCGCCGCTTCTGCGCACGCTGCCGGGCGCGACGTCATCGCGCAGGCGCAGGAAGACCGGCGCCCGCAGCGCCCCCGCCGGGGTCCACTCGCT
>CATPBM010000189.1 GCA_955652625.1 uncultured Steroidobacteraceae bacterium | reverse complement strand
GTCCACCTGCACGACCGAGAACCTCAAGGTCGTGCAGGTGGACCTGGAGAGAAACCTGCTGCTGATCCGCGGCGCCGTGCCCGGCGCCGAGGGCGGGCAGGTGATCGTGCGCTCATCGCTGAAGGCCGCGCGCCGCGCGAAACGCAAGACGCTGGCGCCGCTCAAGGCGGGCACCGCTCCTTCGAAGGATCCGGCCAAGGCGGGAAAGAAGTAAGCCGTCATGAAGCTCAAGTCAGTCAACGGCGAGTCCACGCTGCAGGTGTCCGAGGCCGCCTTCGGCGGCAAGTTCAACGAGCCGCTGGTGCACCAGGTGCTGACGGCGTATCGCAACGCCGGCCGCTCCGGCACCAAGGCGCAGAAGTCGCGCGCCGAAGTGCGCGGGGGCGGCAGAAAGCCCTACGCCCAGAAGGGCACCGGCCAGGCGCGCGCCGGTTCCAGCCGCTCGCCCATCTGGGTCGGCGGCGGCAGGACCTTTGCCGCCAAGCCGCGCGACTTCGCCCAGAAGGTCAACCGCAAGATGTACCGCGGCGCGATCCGCTCGATGCTCGCGGAGCTCGCGCGCACCGAGCGGCTGTTGGTGACGGATGGCATCGAGCTCGAAGCGCCCAAGACCAGGCTCCTGGCCAACCAGCTGAAGGCGTGGTCGCTCCCCTCGGTGCTGATCGTGGTGGAGGCGACGGATCAGAAGCTGCATCTGGCTGCGCGCAATCTGCCGCACGTCGAGGTCATCGAGGTCACGGCGTTGAATCCGCTGTCGCTTGCCGCCTATGACAAGGTGCTCATGACCGTGGGTGCGGTGAAGCTCATCGAGGAGCGCCTGCAATGAACCGCGAGCAGCTGATGAGCGTGCTGATCGCTCCGCATGTGACCGAGAAAACCTCCCTCGCGATGCAGAACCATAACCAGTACACGTTCCGCGTGCGCCGCGAAGCGACCAAGACCGACGTCAAGAAGGCGGTCGAGCTCATGTTCGACGTCAAGGTCAAAGGCGTGCAGGTCGTGAACGAGCCGGGCAAGACGCGCCGCTTCGGCAAGACCATCGGGCGCACGCAGGACTGGAAAAAGGCGTACGTGAGCCTGGTCTCCGGGCAGACCATCGACTACGAAGCGCGCGCCAAGGCCTGACAGGACGCATCGCAATGACTCTCATCAAGTACAAGCCGAGAACCCCGGGTCAGCGCGCGGTCGTCAAGATCGACCGCTCGCACCTGCACAAGGGCGGACCGCTCGAGGCACTCACGACGCATCAGAACAAGACCGGTGCGCGCAATCACTTCGGCCGCATCACCACGCGTCACCACGGCGGCGGCTCGCGGCAGAAGTACCGCCTCATCGACTTCAAGCGCGACAAGGACGGGATCGCAGGCGTCGTCGAGCGGCTCGAGTACGACCCGAACCGCACCAGCCACATCGCCCTCATCAGGTACCCCGATGGCGAGTGGCGCTACATCCTCGCGCCCAAGGGCGTGAAGCCCGGCGACGAAGTGCGCTCGGGCGCCGACGCGCCGATCAAGCCGGGCAACGCCATGTCGCTGCGGCATGTCCCGGTCGGCTCCATCATCCACAACGTGGAGATGAAGCCCGGCCGCGGTGGGCAGATGGCGCGCAGCGCCGGCGCTTCGGTGAGCTTCACCTCGCGCGAGGGCATCTACGCGTACCTGCGGCTGAAGTCCGGCGAGACGCGCAAGGTGCACATCGACTGCCGCGCCACCATTGGCGAGGTGGGCAACGACGAGCACAACCTGCGCAGCTACGGCAAGGCGGGCGCCAAGCGCTGGAAAGGCATACGCCCGACGGTACGCGGACTTGCCATGAATCCCGTCGATCATCCGCACGGCGGCGGCGAGGGCAAATCCGGCCAGGGCAATCCGCACCCGGTGTCGCCGTGGGGCCAGAACGCCAAGGGTCTGAAGACCCGTCACAACAAGCGCACGGACAACATGATCGTCCAGCGCCGCAAGAACCGCATCCGCTGATCGGAAGCGTTAGAGACACACATGCCACGTTCACTGAAAAAAGGACCGTTCGTCGATCTGCACCTCGCGAAGAAAGTGCAGGTGGCGTCCGCCAGGAACGACCGCAAGCCGATCAAGACCTGGTCGCGCCGCTCGGTGGTCGTGCCCGAGATGGTGGGCCTGACGATCGCCGTACACAACGGCCGCCAGCACATCCCGGTGCTCATCACCGAGAACATGGTCGGGCACAAGCTCGGCGAGTTCGCCCCGACGCGCACCTTCAAGGCGCACTCCGGGGATCGCAAGGTGGAGGCTGCCGCCACGTAAAGGCGCGGAACTATCATGCAAGTGACTTCCAAACTGCGTTACGCGCGCATCTCCCCGCAGAAGTGCCGCCTGGTGGCGGACGTGGTGCGCGGCCAGCCGGTCGGCAACGCGATCTCGACGCTCAGGTACATGCCCAAGAAGGGCGCGGAGATGGTACGCAAGGTGCTCGAGTCCGCGGTCGCCAACGCCGAGCACAATCACGGCGCTGACATCGACGAGCTGAAAGTGTCGCTCATCCAGGTGGATGCGGCGCCGACGCTCAAGCGCTTCGCCGCGCGCGCCAAGGGGCGCGGCGCACGCATCATCAAGCGCAGCAGTCACATCACCGTCGGCGTCACCGACGGCAAGAAGGATTAACGCATGGGTCAGAAGGTCAATCCGATAGGCATACGCCTCGGCATCACCCGCGACTGGACCTCACGCTGGTATGCCGGCAGGAAACAGTTCCCGCTGCACGTGCACACCGACTGGCGCGTGCGCGAGTTCCTCAAGGAGAAGCTCAAGGAAGCCTCGGTCAGCCGCATTTTCATCGAGCGCGCCGCCAAGAAGGTGAACATCACCATCCAGACCGCGCGCCCGGGGATCGTCATCGGCAAGAAGGGCGAGGACATCGAGAAGCTGCGCCAGGAGACGGCGGCGCTGCTCGAGATGCCGATGATCGACGTGCGGCTGAACATCGCCGAGATCAGAAAGCCCGAGCTCGACTCGCAGCTGGTCGCCGATTCCATCGCGCAGCAGATCGAGAAGCGTGTGATGTTCCGCCGCGCCATGAAGCGCGCGGTCATGAGCACCATGCGAAGCGGCGCGCTGGGGGTAAAGGTGCGCGTCTCCGGGCGCCTGAACGGCTCGGAGATTGCCCGTACCGAGTGGTACCGCGAGGGCCGCGTGCCGCTGCACACCTTCCGCGCCGACATTGATTACGGCCTGTCCGAGGCGCAGACCACCTACGGCGTCATCGGCGTGAAGGTGTGGATCTTCAAGGGCGAGGTGTTCGGCAAGGCCGAGATCGCGCAGGCCGCCGCCGAGGCTGAAGCCGTCGCAGCGACCGCTGCTGCCGCAGCCCCGGGTG
>CATPBM010000188.1 GCA_955652625.1 uncultured Steroidobacteraceae bacterium | reverse complement strand
GTCAAAAGCGAGGTCTGGTTCGCACTTTGCAGCCCATGCTGTCGCTGACCGTCGACAGGGCCGTCCACACGCCCCGGGGCGAAGCCGTATCAAGGGCTTAGCTTCGTAACCTCAAATCCGCCGGGCGAGCTGTGCGGCGAGCCCGGTGTAGAGCATCGGCGTGAGGGTGCGCAGCCGATTCTTGTCGGCGGGGCCAAGGGGCAGGCTGTCGATGAAAGCACCGAACATGGCCGCATCGATCGCGCGGCCACGCGTGAACTCCTTGAGTCGCTCGTAGCCCCCGGGCACGCCCGCGGCACGCAGCATGGTCTGCACCGCCTCACCGAGCACCTCCCAGGAGGCGTTGAGGTCGGCGCTCATGCGCTCGGGGTCCGCTTCGATTTTCGTCAGTCCACGACCGGCCGCCTCCCAGGCGATGAGAGTGTGGCCGAACGCCACGCCGAGGTTGCGCAGCACGGTGGAGTCGGTCAGATCGCGCTGCCAGCGCGACACGGGCAGCTTGTCGGAAAAGTGCCGCAGCAGCGCGTTGGCGATGCCACAGTTGCCTTCGGCGTTCTCGAAGTCGATCGGGTTCACCTTGTGCGGCATGGTCGAGGAGCCCACCTCCCCGCTGACGGCACGCTGGCGCAGGTAGCCGAGCGAGATATATCCCCACAGATCGCGACACAGATCGATGAACACCACGTTGGCAGCGGCAACGGCATCGCAGTATTCCGCGATCCAGTCGTGCGGCTCGATCTGCGTCGTCCAGGGGTTGTATTCGAGCGACAACGAGGTGACGAAGGACTGCGCCATCGCCGGCCAGTCCACTGCCGGCAACGCTGCGGCGTGGGCGTTGAAGTTGCCGACGGCGCCGTTCCACTTGCCGAGGATGCTCACCGCCGCCCACCGCCGTTGCGCGCGCGCGAGGCGCGCCGCGAAGTTCGCCAGCTCCTTGCCGAGCGTCGTGGGGCTGGCGGCCTGGCCGTGCGTGCGCGCCGGCATGGCGGTGTCTGCAAAGCGGTGCGCGAGTTCAGTCAGCTCACGCGTGCGGGTGTCGAGAACTGCGCGCAGCGCAGTGCGCGCCGCCTGCAGCAGCCGCGCATAGCTGAGGTTGTTGATGTCCTCCGAGGTACAACCGAAATGCACCAGTTCGAGCGTCGCCGCGCCCGCTCCGGCGGCGGCGAGCTGCTCGCGGACGTAGTACTCAACCGCCTTGACATCGTGATTGATGCGCGCCTCGATCGCCTTGACGGCCGCCGCCGCGGAGGCCTCGGGTGCGCTGGCCAGCAGCCGCGCGCGTTCGCGCACCGCGGGCGCGAGCTGCGCGCCGGGGAGCGACGGCAGTGCGCTGCACAGGTGCAGCAACCATTGCGCTTCGACGCGGATACGCTCGCGGATCAGTCCGCCTTCGGAGAGCAGGGCGCGCAGCGGCGCGGTGCTTGCGCGATAGCGTCCATCAACCGGCGACAGTGCGTCGACCGCTGACCAGGGGTCGGTGGGGCTCGCGGACATGCGTTACCGGAGGCCTCGAGGTGCTAGGATTTACATCATAACGCATACGGCCGATCGGCAAGGCGCGCAAGCCGCGGAGTGTCACGCATGACGAGTTCCTTCCGGGTGGAGCACGACAGCATGGGCGAGATCAAAGTGCCTGCCGACGCGCTATGGGGCGCGCAGACGCAGCGTGCGGTAGAGAATTTTCCAATCAGCGGCGTCCCCATGCCGCGCGCTTTCATTGCCGCGCTTGCTCTGGTGAAGCAGGCTGCGGCGCGCACCAACAGGCAGATGAAGTTTCTGGACGCCGCGGTGGCGCAGGCGGTGGATGCGGCCGCCGCCGAGGTCGCGGCGGGCCGCCACGACGCGCAGTTTCCCATCGACGTCTTTCAGACCGGCTCCGGAACCAGCAGCAACATGAACGCCAACGAGGTGATCGCGGCGCTGGCGAGCCGGCGGCTGGGTGCGCCCGTGCACCCTAATGATCACGTCAACATGCAGCAAAGCAGCAACGACTCGATCCCGACCGCCATACATGTGAGCGCCGCTCTCGCGGTGCGCCGCGAGCTCGTACCGGCGCTCGAGCATTTGCGCGACGTGCTGCGCACCAAAGAGCACGCGGTCGCCGGCATCGTCAAGACCGGCCGCACGCATCTGATGGACGCCATGCCAGTGACCCTCGCACAGGAACTCTCGGGCTGGCGCACCCAGATCGAGAACGGCCTGGCGCGCCTCGCCTCGGTGCAACCGCGCCTGCTGGCCCTCGCGCAGGGGGGCACGGCGGTGGGTACCGGCATCAATGCGCATCCGGACTTCGGCAAGCGTTTCTGCCAGGAACTCAGCTCCCTTACTGGCATGGCGTTCGTGCCCGCAGCCAACTACTTCGAAGCCATGTCGGCGCAGGACACCGCGGTGGAGCTGTCCGGGCAGCTGAAGGTGATCGCCGTGAGCCTCATGAAGATCGCCAACGACCTGCGCTGGATGAACAGCGGACCGCTCGCTGGGCTTGCGGAGATTGCCTTGCCGGCGCTGCAGCCCGGCAGCAGCATCATGCCGGGCAAGGTGAATGCCGTGATCCCCGAGGCCACCACCATGGTCGCGGCCCAAGTGATCGGCAACGACACGACCATTACCGTCGCAGGGC
>CATPBM010000187.1 GCA_955652625.1 uncultured Steroidobacteraceae bacterium | reverse complement strand
GATCAGCAACGAGAAGGTGGCGGCCTGAATATTCGCCGCCGAAAGCACGACCCAGCCCGTCAGCAGCGCGCATACCGCCAGGGGAGCCAGCAACGTCCATGAGCGCGGGCGGTTCATGCGGTGGCGAGAATCGGCGCACAGGTTGCGCGCCGTGGCAGCGGCAGCCTCGCGCTGAGCTCGCCGCGCACGTGCTCGTCGTCCGCAATCTTGAGGCCGTGTCCGGCCATCGGCTCCAGCGAGCACAGGATCCAGATGAGTGAGCGCACGCGCGATGGCAGATGTGCGCCACGGCGCTGCAGCAAGGCCAGCTGCGCTTCGTAAGCGCGCTCGATGCCCAGGATGGTTTCACGAACCACCGGGTCAATCGGCAGGATCTTGGCCGGCTGATCCCACGCGATTTCCGTTCCGCTGATCCGCCGGCGTTCGTACTCGGTAAACGGCCGCAGCTCGGGGTCCGCCGCCATCGCTGCTCCCGAAAACGGAATCACGTAGGGATACATTCCGACTTCGCACCCTTGTTGAAGCCAGCGGTACGCCTCACGCAACGTTGCGGCGACGTCCGCGAGAGTCGCCCGCGGCGAGCTCAGGATGATGTCCAGAAACGGGGTGATGCCGAGCTCCAGAGCCGTAGCGAGCGTCGGCTCGATGTGAAGGTGAATTTGCGCCTTGTTGAATTCGCCGAGGATGTTGCGCGAGAAGCTCTCGATTCCGAACCCGAGCACGCGGAACCCGGCGCGGCGCATGGCCGCGAGCCGCTCTGGCGACATTGCATCGATGCGATTGGTACTGATGAACTGCAGCTCGCGCGGCAGCGCGCCGCTCTGCTTGGCTGCGATGATCGCCTCGCATAGAGGCAGAACGCGCCGATCCTTCGTAAAGACGAAGATATCGTCCTGGAAAATGATGGTGCGCACGCCCGGATGCGCGCTGACGATGCGCTGGATCATGCGCACGCAGTCCTCCGTATCGAGCCGCGCGATGCTCGCGACGCTTCCCTGGGCCTGGTGCAGGAAGTTGGTCGCCGAGCAGAAGGTGCAACCCATCGGGCAGTAGTTGAGGGTGATCAGGCGCACCGAGCGGATCTCGGCCAGGCGCGCCTCGCGGGCCGCCTTCATCGGCAGGGCCCCTACCTGGTAGGCGTTTTCGAGCCGCTCCCAGTAAGCCCCATAGGGCATTTTTTCATAGGGCGTGAGGAAGATCGCGTCGCGCAGCTCCGCGCGGTCGAGTGCACGTTGCGGCAAGCGCACCACCTGTCCGTCGGTGTTGCACTCGGCCATTCCGGCAATGCCACGCGTGGGCGCCCCCGCGCGCAGTCGCGAGATGAGCTCGAGCAAAGGCCGCTCGCCCTCGCCAAGGACGACGCGGTCAAACGGCGCGAGCTGAAACACGAGCTCGGGGCGAAAGGTAGCCTCCATGCCACCGGCGACCAGAAGAGCGCGAGGAGCCATGCGTCGGGCGAGGTGCGCCAGCTCGAGATCGAAGCGCAGCGTCATTCCGGTGGTGGAGATACCGATGACGTCCCATGCGCTCCCGAGAAGCTCGCGCTCCAAGGCGCGCTGCGGTGGGCCCGCGCAACAATTAGGATCGAAGACGGTGACGTCGACGCCGGCAGATTCGAGCACCCCGGCCAGTCGCCAGACTCCCAGAGGAGGGGCGAGAAAGGTGTACTCCCCGCAATGCGGGTCGTATGGCCCAACCAGCAGCACCCTCGGCGAGTCCATCCCCTGAAAGCCTCTCATCCCTAAGGCCCAACCAGCATTGTTGGACGCCCCAAGGCGGGACCGCAAGTCTTTCGAGACTCCAACCCGCAGGGGAGCGAGCGTTCCAGGACGGAAGTGCCTCGGCGCAGCCAAGCTACAGGCTCCGGCCGCGCCCTCGACGACGCACGGGTCAGCGCGGGATCAGTCGGCATGGATGGCGCGTGTCAGAGATACGCGCCGCTGCCGAACAGTCCGAGGAGACCGTATAACAATCAGATAGACCGCAACGATGTAGTTCAGCAGCCGCGGCATCACAAGAATCAGGATGCCAGCGAGCAGTGACACGATCGGTCCGATCGTCATATGAAGGTACATTGACACCTCTCGATTGAATTGATTGGGGGCGTCGACGGCGTTTGCAGCCCGCAACCGCTTCCCCGGCAAGGGACTGATGGTCAGACATTCTACATTGGATGGGCGGACGATCATCCCGGCATACGGGCCACGGGGTGCACCAGCTTGGCAGTGCTACCTACCCGCGAGGGTGTCAGGGACGCGGCGCGCGCCGTTTCCTGCGAACGGAAAAGAACAGTTGCCGATGCTCGCCCGCTCGCAGCAGGGTCGCCTGGTCCAGCGCAACGAGAACATACAGGATGTTGAGCCCCAACAGACTTCCCGGAACGTGCCTGGTGCGTCGGGCGACTGATACGACCTCCTTCGCCGTCACGCCGGACCTGCCCCCGAGACGCGTTTGCACGTAGTTGACTGCTGCCTGATCGACGACGTTGAAGTAGCCGGATCCCTTGCGGGCTTTGGACAGCGCGAAGGAAAGCACGAAGAAATAATCCTGCGCCTCAAACACGTGGTAGGTCTGGCGAACGGCCGCGACGCGCCCACGGTACTTGAGCCCCTGCTGAAGCTTTCTGATGTTCATTTGCCCCCCGAGGCGTTCCCTGTTGGGAAGGAGCACATCTTCGGCCCACAGGCGGCCAAGCGCCAGTGTCTATTTCATTCCTGGAGGAGAGTTGCTGCCGGGG
>CATPBM010000186.1 GCA_955652625.1 uncultured Steroidobacteraceae bacterium | reverse complement strand
GCGCAGCTGCGCGATGAAGTCGAGCGCCTCAAGCAGCTCGAGCTGGGATTCCCCGCGCCCGTGACCCAAACGTAAGTGCTTGGAATGTCACGGATTAGCTTGCGTCACACGTGTCACTCTTGTATCGTTCGCGGCCCTCGTAGTGAGGTAATTTATTTCAGGCGCGTAGCTCAGTGGTAGAGCATCACCTTGACATGGTGGTGGTCGGTGGTTCGATCCCACTCGCGCCTACCAGACGTACGAAGAGGGCGCTCCGGGTGCACGGTATGCCGGAGCGCCCTTTTTTTGCCGCCGTTGCCAGAAACTGAAGACCCTATGCCCGTCGTCACCTTGCCCGATGGCAGTCAACGCCGCTTCGATCACCCGGTAACGGTGGATGAGGTCGCGGGCGACATTGGCGCGGGTCTGCGCAAGGCGGCACTCGCGGCGCGCGTCAACGGCAGGCTGGTCGATACTTCCTACGTGATTGCGGACGACGCGAACCTCGCGATCGTCACGGACAAGGATCCGGAAGGGTTGGAGGTGATCCGCCATTCCACCGCGCACCTGCTTGCGCAGGCCGTCAAGGAGCTGTTCCCCGACGCGCAGGTGACCATAGGCCCGGTGATCGAGGACGGCTTCTATTACGACTTCGCTTTCAAGCGCCCTTTCACGCCCGAGGATCTTGCGGCGATCGAGGCGAAGATGACTGAGCTCGCCCGGGCGGATGAGAAGGTGAGCCGCCGCGTCATGCCCAGGGACGAGGCGGTGAGATTCTTCCGCAATCTGGGCGAGATCTATAAGGCGGAGATCATCGCCAGCATCCCCGACAAGGAGCAGATCAGCCTCTACGGGCAGGGTAACTGGGTGGACCTGTGCCGCGGGCCGCACGTGCCTTCCACGGGGAAACTGAAGGCTTTCAAGCTCACCAAGGTCGCGGGCGCCTACTGGCGGGGCGATTCGCGCAACGAGATGCTGCAGCGTATTTACGGCACCGCCTGGGCCGACAAGAAGCAGCTCGATGCGTACCTCACGCGCCTCGAGGAGGCCGAGAAGCGCGACCACCGCCGCATTGGCAAGGAGCTCGACCTGTTTCACCTGCAGGAAGAGGCACCGGGAGCGGTGTTCTGGCATCCGAAGGGGTGGACGGTCTTCCAGTGCCTCGTCGCCTACATGCGCGAGCGCCAGGGGCTTGCCGGCTACGCGGAAGTGAGCGCGCCGGAGCTCATGGACGCGAGCCTGTGGCAGCAGTCGGGGCACCTGCAGACCTTCGGCGAGAACATGTTTCTCACCAAGACCCCGGATGAGCGGGTGTATGCCATCAAGCCCATGAACTGCCCCGGGCACGTGCAGATCTTCAAGCACGGCCTGCGCAGCTACCGCGAGCTACCCGTGCGGCTCGCCGAATTCGGCAAGGTACACCGCTATGAGCCCTCAGGCGCCCTGCACGGGCTCATGCGCGTGCGGGCCTTTACCCAGGATGACGGCCACGTATTCATCACCGAGGACCAGATCACGGCAGAGGCCGTCGCCATAACCCAGCTCATCCTGAGCATCTACCGCGACTTTGGCTTCGAAGAGGTGGCGATCAAGTTCGCCGACCGCCCGGCCAGGCGCGTCGGGGCGGATGACATCTGGGATCGCGCGGAAGCCGCCCTGAAGGCCGCCTCGGATGCGGCGGGCATTCAGTACACGCTGAACAAGGGGGAGGGGGCCTTTTACGGCCCGAAGCTCGAGTTCGTGCTGCGCGATGCCATCGGGCGGGACTGGCAGTGCGGCACCCTGCAGGTGGACCTGAACATGCCCGAGCGGCTCGGGGCGTACTACATCGATGAGCACAGTGCCCGGCGCACGCCCGTCATGTTGCATCGCGCGATTTTTGGCTCGCTGGAGCGCTTTTTCGCGATTCTCCTGGAGCATCACGCAGGTAGGCTGCCGGCGTGGTTGTCACCGGTGCAGGCAGTCGTGCTGAGCATCACCGACCGCCAGGACGAGTATGTCCGGAAGGTTACGGAATCCCTGAAAAATCAGGGATTTCGAGTGGAGTTTGACTTGCGCAACGAAAAGGTCGGCTTTAAGATTCGCGAGCACACGCTCAAGCGTGTTCCGTATCTTCTGGTTGCGGGCGACAAGGAAGTGGCCGCTAATCTACTTGCAGTGCGCACACGAAGCGGCAAGGACCTGGGCGCGATGCCCATGGAGACGTTCGCCGAACGGCTCCGCATCGAGCTCGAAAGCCGCGGGCGCCAAGTGTTGGAGGGTTGACGAATCGCTAGTGCAACAAAGCGGGTCCGGCGTAACGAGGACATCAGCGCGCCGCAACTGCGAGTGATTGCGGCCGATGGGTCGCAGGCCGGAGTGATGTCCCGCTACGACGCCCTGCAGATGGCGTCGGCCGCCGAGCTGGACCTGGTTGAGGTTTCGCCGACCGCAGAACCGCCGGTCGTGCGCATCATGGATTACGGGAAATTCCTGTTCGAGCAGAACAAGAAAGCCCACTCAGCCAAGCGCAAGCAGAAGCAGATTCAGGTCAAAGAAGTGAAGTTTCGTCCCGGCACGGGGGAGGCCGATTACCAGATCAAGCTGCGTAATCTGACGCGCTTCCTGGCCGAGGGTGATAAGGCCAAGGTGACCTTGAGGTTCCGCGGCCGTGAAATGGTGCACCAGGACATCGGGCGCAAGCTCCTTGACCGGGTTTCAACTGACCTCGCCCCGCACGCGGTGGTCGAGCAGAACCCGCTCATGGAAGGCAAGCAGATGATCATGGTTTTTGCACCGAAGAAGAAGTAACGCTCTTCAAGGACCGTTTAGGTCCCGCGGGGCGTTCGCCCGTAGCGGGTGCGTAACTGCACCTTGCGACCGGAGGCTATAGAACAGGAGTGATTTCGATGCCCAAGTTGAAAACCAACCGGGCCGCGGCCAAGCGCTTTCGCAAAACGGCGAAGGGCTTCAAAGGCTACGCGGCCAACCGTCGCCACAATCTCGGCCACAAGACGCGCAAGATCAAACGCCAGGCCCGCTCCGGCGGCTCGAGCCTCGTGGACCACACCGATGTGGGCCGTCTCGAGCAGCTTCTCCCCTATCACAAGTAAGCGAGCACCAACATGGCACGAGTGAAGCGTGGCGTGACGGCCGGGCGCCGTCACAAGAAAGTCCTTGGCAAAGCGAAGGGCTATTACAACGCGCGGCGTAAGGTCTATCGCGCCGCCAAACAGGCGGTCATCAAGGCCGGTCAGTATGCGT
>CATPBM010000185.1 GCA_955652625.1 uncultured Steroidobacteraceae bacterium | reverse complement strand
GCGTGATTCCGCTCCGCAAGCCCAGAGCATCGGAGGTTGATGCGAGGGGTGAGGTGGATGCGGCGCGCAGCAACTCTACCCTCTGGCTGGCATTGGTACGTGCCTCGAGGGGCGGTGCCTTGGCTGCGGAGTGATGCAACTCTACCCGCACGCTCTGCGCCTCGCGCCGGCGCAACGCGAGCGTCGTCTGACCCACGCGCACCACGAACGGGTCGCGCCCCGGACGCGCCTCTGCGAGGATTTCCACCTGCTCGCCATGCACGAAACCGAACTCGAGCAGACGTCGCTCGAGTCCCGACAGGGGGGAGCGGCCCGAGCCGACGCCGACCACGGTGCCGCGGGTGCCGGGGGGCAATGCCGCGAGGCTCACGACGCCCGGATCAAGGGCAACTCCTAAGGGGGCGGCGACAGCGTCCATGGGGAAGAAGTATGAATGAGAACGGTTCGCATTTGCAATCGTATTTGCGCTGGCCGGTACGGGCGTCCGCAGACCGCTGCCCTCACGCAAGGGTTATGGTAAACGCGAGGACAATCAACCGCTTAAGGCGCTCCTGGCTTCCTTGGCTTGGGTCTTGCGGGCTTCCGGGCGCTCCAGCAGCGGCCGCAGGAACTTGCCCGTCCAGGAGCGATCGATGGACGCGATGTCCTCGGGTCTTCCGGTGGCGACGATTTCCCCGCCGCCTTCGCCGCCCTCGGGACCTAAGTCGATCACCCAGTCGGCGGTCTTGATGACGTCGAGGTTGTGCTCGATGACGACGATGGTATTGCCCTCGTCGCGCAGCCGGTGCAGCACATGCAGCAGCTGTTCCACATCGTGGAAGTGCAGGCCCGTGGTTGGCTCATCGAGGATGTAGAGCGTGCGTCCCGTGGCACGCTTGGCGAGCTCGCGTGAGAGCTTCACGCGCTGCGCCTCACCCCCCGAGAGCGTCGTGGCGTTCTGGCCGAGCCGCACGTATGACATGCCGACATCGGTGAGCGTCTGCAGCTTGCTGGTCGCCGCCGGCACGTTCTGGAAGAAGCGCGCAGCCTCCTCGACAGTCATTTCCAGCACTTCGTGGATGTTCTTGCCGCGGTAGCGGATCTCGAGCGTCTCGCGGTTGTAGCGTTTGCCCTGGCATACGTCGCACGGCACGTACACGTCCGGGAGGAAGTGCATCTCCACGCGAATGACGCCGTCTCCCTGGCACGCCTCGCAGCGCCCGCCCTTGACGTTGAAGCTGAAGCGCCCGGCATCGTAGCCGCGCGCGCGCGCCTCCGGCACCGCCGCGAACAGCTCGCGCAGCGGCGCGAACAGCCCGGTGTAGGTGGCGGGATTGGAGCGCGGCGTGCGCCCGATGGGACTCTGGTCTATGTCGATGACGCGATCGATGTACCCGAGGCCTTCGATGCGCTCCACGGGCGCGGCCTCGACGCGCGTGCCGTTCAGCCGTGCGGCGGCGTGCCCGAAGAGGGTGTCGACGATGAGGGTTGACTTGCCCGAGCCCGAGACCCCGGTGACACAGGTGAGGAGGCCGAGCGGGAGCTCAACGGTGACGTTGCGCAGATTGTTGCCGCGCGCACCGACGATGCGCAGCTGCCGCTGCGGGTCCGCCATGGTGCGCAACCCCGGCACCGCGACGCGGCGTCTGCCCGAGAGGTACTGCCCGGTGATGGAGGCGGGTGTGGCCTCGATGTCAGCGGGCGTGCCCTGCGCCACGAGATATCCGCCGTGCGCACCGGCGAGCGGACCTAAGTCGACCACATGATCGGCTGCCCTGATCGCCTCCTCGTCGTGCTCGACCACGATCACGGTGTTGCCCAGATCGCGCAGCTGCTTGAGGGTGGCGAGGAGCCGTCGGTTGTCGCGCTGGTGCAGACCGATCGAGGGCTCATCGAGTATGTACATGACCCCGGTGAGCCCCGAGCCAACCTGGCTGGCAAGGCGGATGCGCTGCGATTCCCCGCCCGAGAGCGTTTCCGCGCTGCGATCGAGAGTGAGGTAATCGAGGCCCACGTCGGTGAGAAACGCCAGGCGCTCGATCACACCCTTGACGATCTTGGCGGCAACCTCGCCGCGCCAGCCGGCGAGGTTGAGCTGGGAGAAGAACTCCAGCGCGCGGCCGACGGTGAGATGGGCGACTTCCGGGAGGCTGCGCTCGGCGACGAACACAAAGCGCGCGGCGCGATTCAGGCGCGTGCCGTGGCACTCGGGACAGGGGCGTATTCCCAGGTAACGCGCCAATTCCTCGCGCACCATCGGCGATTCGGTCTCATGGTAGCGGCGCGTCAGGTTGGGCAGGATGCCTTCGAAGGGGTGGCGCTTGCGCGATGTGCGCGCCCCCTGCTCGCGGTAGCTGAACTCGATCGCCTCCTCGGCGCTGCCGTTGAGCGTCACGTTGCGCACATGATCGGGGAGCTCGGTCCAGGGCGTCTCGATGTCGAAGCCGTAGTGACGCGCGAGCGACTGGATCAGCTGAAAGTAGTGAGCATTACGGCGATCCCACCCGCGCACGGCGCCGCCGGCAAGCGAGAGGTGCGGGTGCAGGACTACGCGCTGCGGATCGAAGAACTCCTGTACCCCCAGCCCGTCGCAGCTCGGGCAGGCGCCGGAGGGGTTGTTGAAGGAGAACAATTTCGGCTCCAGCGGCGGCACGCTGTAGCCGCACACCGGGCAGGCATGGCGGCTCGAGAACACCAGCTCCTCGCGCCCGGGCTCATCGAGAAAGATCAGGCGCGCGAGCCCGCCCGCGAGGCGCAGCGCCGTCTCAAAGGATTCCGCCAGGCGCTGTCCCGCATCGGGGCGGATGCGCATCCGGTCCACCACCGCTTCGATGGTGTGCTTTTTCTTGGCATCGAGCGGCGGCAGCGCGTCCATTTCGTGGATGCGCCCGTCGATGCGCGCGCGCACGAAGCCCTGGCTGGCGAGATCTTCCAGCAGCTGCAGGTG
>CATPBM010000184.1 GCA_955652625.1 uncultured Steroidobacteraceae bacterium | reverse complement strand
TACTGCCTCTGGGCTTCGATCGGGATCGGCTCAGAGCCGCTGCTGTGGATGATCGTCCTCGGCGCCGCCGGTCTGCCAGTGTATCTGTGGTCGTCGCATGTTCACCGGCGCGGCGCGCTGCCCGAAGCGGTCTGAGACTGCCCCTGCCAGTAGCGCGTCGGATCGGCCACTCCAGCGGCCGCGAATCCCAGGCGCCGCAGGCGGCACGCATCGCAGCGCCCGCACGCGCGTCCCTCCGCGTCGGCCTGGTAGCAGGACACCGTCTGCCCATAGTCGAGGCCGAGGCGCGTGCCTTCGCGAATGATCTCGGCCTTGGACAAGGTGATCAGCGGCGTATGGATGCGACACGGGCTGCCCTCGACCCCGGCACGGGTAGCGAGCGCAGCGAGAGCCGCAAAGGCGGCGATGAATTCCGGGCGGCAGTCCGGATACCCGCTCGAGTCGAGCACGTTGACGCCGATGAATACATCGCGCGCTGCCAGCACCTCCGCCCAGGCAAGAGCGAGCGAGAGCATGATGGTGTTGCGGGCGGGCACATACGTCACGGGAATACCCGTCGTCGGCTCTTCCGGCACCGCGACTGCGGGGTCGGTGAGCGCGGAGCCGCCGATGCCCGCCAGATCGATGCGCATGACGCGGTGTTCGTGCGCCCCGAGCAGGCGCGCGACGCGCCGCGCAGCCTCGAGCTCTGCGAGGTGGCGCTGCCCGTAGTCCACCGACAGCGCATGGCACACGAACCCGTGCTCGCGCGCGATCGCCAGCGCGGTCGCCGAATCCAGGCCGCCGGACAGCAACACCACCGCAGGAGGAGACGGGTCCACGGCTACTTTCCCGGCACGTTGCCCCACAGATACTTGTGTAGCTGTATCTGCAAGCGCACGGCCAGGCGGTCCTCGAGTATCCAGTCCGCGAGCTCGCGCGCCGCGAGCTGCTCGTGACTGGGCGAAAATAACACCGTGCATCCTGCCGGCAGCATGAGCTCGGGCAGTTTGTCACGGCTCCATTGGTAGTCACTGCGGTCGCAGATGACGAACTTGACCAGGTCCTGGGCGCAAAGCCGCGAGAGTTCCTCGTAGCGATTGCGGCGCTCTTCCCCCGAGCCCGGCGTCTTGACGTCGACGACCTTCACCACCCGGGGATCGACGCCCTCCAGGGGCATGGCGCCGCTGGTCTCCAGCGAGACCCTGAAGGCCGCATCGCACAGCGCACTGAGCAGCGCGACACAACCCTTCTGCGCCAGGGGCTCGCCCCCGGTCACGCACACGTAGCGCGTGCCGAACTCGCGCACCCGCGCGAGCACCGCGTCCTGCTCCCACCATTCGCCACCGTGGAACGCATATGCGGTATCACAGTACGGGCAGCGCAACGGGCAACCCGTCAGGCGCACGAACACGGTCGGCACGCCCGCGGTGTCGGCTTCCCCCTGCAGGGAATGGAAGATTTCGGTGATCTTGAGGCGCGACACGCTCGCTGCGTGCTCCCTGAACCGCACTCCCTTGGGGCTGGCGCGGCCTACTGGGAAGGCTGGGCCGGAATACGTTGCAGCCGCTCCGCCGCCAGCTTCGCGCTCTCGCTGTTGGGATACTTCTTCGTGACCTCGGTGAGCGTGGCGCGCGCCGCCGGGTACTGCTTCTGGGCGTACTGCGTGTAACCCAGCTTCAGCAGCGCATCGGGAGCCTTGCGCGCATCGGGCCATTTCTTCAGCACGGTGCGAAACGCGCCCGCCGCGGCATCGTAGTCGTGGGTCACGTAATAGGCCTCACCCAGCCAGTACTGGGCATTCTCAGCCAGCGGACTTGTGGGATAGCTGCCCAGAAAGTCCTTGAAACCGGTGATGGCGATCGAGTAACTGCCGGCCTTCAGCGCATCGAATGCCTGGGAATACACCACCTGCTCAGTCGAGGAGGAGGTATTTGCGCCCGCCGCCGCGCCGCCCGGCGGCGCCCCCGTTCCGGCACCACTACCAGCGGCAGCGGCACCGGCTGCACCCCCCGCTGCGCTGCCCGCGGCGAGGCGCTTGTCCAGATCGTTGTACAGGTCGCGCTGCTGCTTGCTCAGGGCTTCGTTACCGTGCTCCAGCTCCTCGAGGCGGCCGCGCAGCTCGCGCACGTTGTTCTGGATCTCATCCAGCCGCTGCGATACCTGCACGTCGTTGGCCGCGATGCGCTCCGTGCGTGCGAGGCGCGTCTCCAGATCATTCAGCTTGATCTGCACCGGATCCTGCTCGGGGGGCGTGCTGGCGCACCCGGCGGCCAGCGCGGTCAACAACAGAAGCGGCAGTGTCGGGCGCATGGCTGTTGCCTCCGGTGCCTACTGCTTCGGTGCGGACCCAGGCGTCAGGTACACGATCTCGACGCGCCGGTTCTTGGCCCATGCCGCCTCGTCATGGCCGGGCACCGCGGGCCGCTCCTCGCCGTAACTGACCGTGGAGATCTGCCCGTCAGAGGCGCCCTGCAGCAACAGCGCCCGGCGCACCGCCTGGGCGCGCCGCTCGCCGAGACCGATGTTGTACTCCCGGGAACCCCGCTCGTCGGTGTGCCCCTCGAGCCGCACGCGCGCGCCTGAGTTGGCGGCGAGATACTTCGCGTGCGCCGCCACGACATCGGTACCCTGGCCTTTGATCTCGCTGCTGTCGAAATCGAAGTACACGATGCGCGTCGCCAGCAGGCCGCCCTGCGGCCCGGCGGCCTCCTCGTCGGCGCCGCCGGTGGCGTTGGCACTGTTGGCGCCGGAGCCCTGTGCGCCGGACTCCGCCGCGCTCGGTCCCGGAGCCGGGACGAATTTCGGCTTCTTGTGCGCGCAGGCACCCAGCCCCAAGGCAGCCGCCACCAGCAGGACCAGGATCGTTCGATGCATGGGCACTTGCTCCAACATTCCATTTCCTCCAAATTTGAACCGCTGCGCGCAACCTGTCACGGGCCGAACGGTCCCCACGCGGGATCCTGGACCTCGCCCTGCGGCGCCTTCAGGCGCAGGCCGGTAAGGCCATCGGTCGACAC
>CATPBM010000183.1 GCA_955652625.1 uncultured Steroidobacteraceae bacterium | reverse complement strand
CTTGCGCCGCGCTGACGAGGTGCGCCGACAGGCCGCTGATCAGCAGGGCCGCCAGTGCAGCGAAGGGTGCCCAACGGGTGCGCGGGGTGCGGCGCTTCATCGAGTTCTCCCGGTCGTTGGTATGGTTGGTGTCGGGAACTGCCTCACGCAAGCGGGCACAGTCTACGCCATGCCGCCGCTCACCGAGAGCACCTGCGCGGTGACATAGGACGCCTGATCTGATGCGAGGAACGCCACCACGCTCGCCACCTCCTCAGGCAGCCCGGTGCGATTCATGGGTACGAGGCGCTCGATGGCCTGCGCGTCGAACAGGCCCGCCGTCATCGGCG
Source organism: uncultured Steroidobacteraceae bacterium (assembly GCA_955652625.1). Taxonomy (GTDB): domain Bacteria; phylum Pseudomonadota; class Gammaproteobacteria; order Steroidobacterales; family Steroidobacteraceae; genus 13-2-20CM-66-19. The sequence continues at coordinate 2,779 of CATPBM010000183.1, read as the reverse complement.
TGCCGATGATGCCCGGCGCGACCGCGTTGACGGTGATGCCGCGGCTCGCAACCTCGAGCGCCAGAGCCTTGGTCGCTGAAATGAGCGCACCCTTGGCCGCGGCGTAGTTCACCTGGCCCTTGTTGCCGATCAGAGCGGCGATGGACGACACGTTGATGATCCGCCCCCAGCGGGTGCGGATCATGGGCAGCAGCAGGGGTTGCGTGGCGTTGAAAAAGCCGTCCACCGAGACGTCGATAACCCGGTGCCACTGCGCGGCGGTCATACCCGGCAACACCGCATCATCGTGCACGCCCGCGTTGTTGACGAGGATCTGGATGGGGCCCGCTTCGAGGACCCTCTCGAGCGCGGCGCGCGTGGCGGTGGGGTCGGTGATGTCAAAACCGATCGCCGTCGCCTCACCGCCGTCGGCGAGAATCTCGCGCACCAGCGCCTCGGCGACCGCGGCGCCGCGGTAGGCATGCACGTACACATGGTGACCGTCCTGCGCCAGGCGCCGGCACAGCGCCCCACCGAGACCGCCGCTGCCGCCCGTCACCAGCGCGCGCCTGGCGTGCGCGCTCATGCGTGAGCACCGGCGCTGACGGCCGGGACGCCGAAGGTGGCATCGAACACGATGCTCGCGCGTCCCCCGAGCAGCTGCTGCCGCGCCCCCCATACCGAGAACTCGTACAGCACCGTGCGGCTGTCGCCGGTGATGCGCTCGGCGGCGGCGATGAGGTCGGCCTGCAGATCATCGAGCCTTGTTACGTACAACGCGACATTGCGCACGCTCGCGAGGTACCCCACCGCGGCGCCGATGCTGCCGCGGGCGTTCGTGGAAAGGGTGCTGGCCAGGGGCGCGCTCGCGGCGACCAGCGCCCCGTGCACGGCCATGGCCTGCGCCGCGTACTCGATGCCGCATGCGGCGCCGAGGCGTCCGTGGGCGCGCAGGGGGTTGTCTGGCGTGCGGTGAGTCGTGCTGCGGCAGCGAATGCGCGTGGCGTCCCACGACAGCACCTCATCCAGCAGGCACATGCGTCCCTTATGCGGAATGTGCCGCTCGATCCATTCGCGGTCTATCGACATGCGCTCACCTGCACGGCCAGGCGCCGGGATTCCAGATAGTCGAGGACCACGCCCCCGGGCCTTGCACGCGCGAGCTGCGCCAAGAGCGGCAGGCTGCGCGCCGCCGGAACCGACGCGCGCAGGCTCTCCAGCCCCGCATCCTCGAGAGTGTCGGCGCAGGCCTCGCTCAAAGCCAGCTCCACGCGCACCACGGAGTGGGCTCCGGCCGCCGGCGAGAGCACGAGAGCGACACCAAAGGCATCGGGTATGGGACGCACGGCGCGGATCGGCTCGGGGTAGCTCGCATCGTAGGCGATGAGCAGCACCGGCGTTTGCTCGACGCTCACCTGGGTCACGCTCTCCAGCAGTCCCGCGGCGAAGCTCGCATCGTAGGCGCACAGGGCGTTGGAGGCGGACGTGGCGCCGGTCGCGATTCCCCAGTAGCCCGCCGCCGCGTTGTGTACCGAGTTGTGAAAGCGCGTGGGCGAGAGCTGCCGCTCAGCCGAGGCAAGCACCTGGCAGATCTCGTGACAGTTGTGACCGTCGCCGCCGGAGGAAGTGAACACCGCCGGCAGCGTGGCGGGATCCGCACCGGCGCGCGAGGCCGCCTCCAGGCCCACAGCGAGAGCGAGCTTGACGACGGCGCTGGTGCGACGGCGTTCCGCACTCGGCAGGCACTGCGGCGCAGGCAGTACGGTGGGCGCGGACGCCCAGGGCTCTTCCCCGCTGAGCATGCGCGCGCCCGAGGGCCAGTCGGCAATGCCTGGTCCGAGGAGCCCGACTCCCTCAACGAAGGCGGCGAGTGGCGTCATGGCACCCGCCCCGCCCGAAGATCAGACTGCAGCTGGAGGCGCCGAATCCGAACGAGTTGCTCATCACGCGGGAGAGGGGAGCGCTGCGGTTGCGGCGCAGGTAGTGCACGGGCAGCTCAGGATCGACCTGTTCGGTGTTGATTCCGGCTGGCATCACTGCATGCGTCAGCGCGAGCGCCGAGATCACCGCCTCGAGGGCACCTGCGGCGCCCAGGGTGTGGCCGGTCGCGCCCTTGGTCGAGCTGCCGGGGACCTGCGCACCGAGCACGCTCGCCACCGCCCGTCCTTCAGCCTGATCGTTGCTCGGGGTGCCCGTCCCGTGAAAGTTGATGTATTCGATATCGCCCGCAGCGAGCCCGGCGGCCTTGAGCGCCTGGCGCATCGCCGCAGCGGCGCCGCGCCCGTCCGGCGGGGGCGAGGACATGTGATAGGCATCACTCGACTCGCCGGTCCCGAGCAGCAGGACCTGCTCCGCATCCAGGCTCGTGCCGGGACGCTCGAGGAGCGCAAAGGCGGCGGCCTCGCCGATGGAGATGCCGTCGCGCGCCACATCGAAGGGCCGGCAGGGCGTGCGGGACACGAGCTGCAGAGAGTGAAAGCCGTAAAGCGTCGTGAGACACAGCGAGTCGACGCCGCCCACGACTGCGGCGTCGATCAGTCCTGCCTCGATCGCGCGCTGCGCCGAGGCGAACACCTTGGCGCTCGAGGAGCAGGCCGAGGAGATCACCACCGCCGGGCCGGACAGGTTAAGCGCGCGCTGGGCGAAGGCCCCGAGCGAATAGGTGTTGTGCGCGCCGCGGTAGCGAAAGTCCGCGGGCAGCGCGCCCCTTGCGGGGTCGCGCCGCCGGTATGCCAGCTCGGTCTCGAGAATCCCCGAGGTGCTGGTGCCGAGAAAGATCCCGAGGCGATCGCGGCCGTAG
>CATPBM010000182.1 GCA_955652625.1 uncultured Steroidobacteraceae bacterium | reverse complement strand
GGCTAGGGCCGACTGCGTCGCGAACGTCTTCAGCAGGTCGATTACCGAGGCATCGAACTCACCGGGGGTTTTCCGGTACACGACCAGACCGCCGAGCAAATGGTCATCGCGCATCAGCGGCACCGCCATCAGCGACCGGTAACCCAGCCTTAGGACAATCCCCCGGAGCCGGCTTCGGTAGCTGGTGTCGGTCATGATGTCGCGAATCTGCGCCGGCTCGCCGGTCATCGCCATCCGTCCGAGCGCACCCTCGCCCTTCCGGATCGGCCCGGCCCGCAGTGCCATGACCACCGAGGTGGAGCGTTATTGCACCTGGCCGGGGCAGGCCACCAGCTACAAAGTGGGACATACCCGCTGGCTGAAGCTGCGCGCGGAGGCGCGCCGGCGGCTCGGCTCAAAGTTCGACATACGCGATTTCCACGATGTCGGGCTGACCGCGGCACCGATGCCCTTATCGGTGCTCGAGCGGGTGATGGATGAGTGGCTGAAAGGCCGTGGCGTATGAAGGGGCCCTGGCACCGCCGCGCAGTTCTCATCGCGTCGAGCGTCGGCGTAAGTTTCGCGGCGCTGTTGTCGATCGCAGTTCCGGGGGCAGCCCACGCGCAGGCAGCGAACTATCCGCCGCCGGCGGAGGGTGACTTCCTCACCCGCGACTTCCACTTTGCCTCCGGGGAGTCGCTGCCCGAGCTGCGCGTCCACTATCGCACCCTCGGCAAGCCGCGCGCGGATGCGCACGGCGCGGTGCGCAACGCGGTGCTCATCCTGCACGGCACCGGCGGCACCGGCGGCAGCCTGGTGCGCGCGGAGTTCGCCGCGGAGCTGTTTGGACCCGGGCAGCCACTGGATGCGGCGCGCTATTTCATTGTGCTGCCCGATGCAATAGGGCATGGCAAATCGAGCAAGCCGAGCGACGGCCTGCATGCCCGTTTTCCCCACTATGGCTACAACGATATGGTGCAGGCGGAGTTTCTGCTGCTGACGCGCGGGCTGAACGTCAATCATGCCCGCCTCATCCTCGGTACCTCCATGGGCGGCATGCACACCTGGCTGTGGGGCGAGCAGCATCCGCAGTTCATGGACACGCTCATGCCGCTCGCCTGCCTGCCGACGCAGGTGTCCGGCCGCAACCGCGTGTGGCGGCGGCTCATCACCGACGCCATCCGTGGCGACCCGGCGTGGCAGGGCGGTGAGTACCACGCGGAACCGCCATCGTTACGTACCGCGATCGAAATGACCTGGCTGGTGGGCAGCAACCCGGTGCTGCGGCAGCAGGAGGCGCCGACGCGCGCGAAGGCCGATGAGGTGATCGAGGCGTACGTCGACAAAAACCTGAAGATCGATGATGCCAATGACCTCCTGTACCAGCTCGACGCCTCCCGCGACTACGATCCGGGCCCGGGACTGCAAACCATCGAAGCCCCGTTGTTCGCGATCAATTCGGCGGACGATCTGATTAATCCACCCGAGCTGGAGATCCTCGAGCGCGAGATCCGGCGCGTGCCCAAGGGACGCGCGATCGTGATCCCCTACAGCGAGCACACGCATGGGCACGGCTCGCACACCTATGCGGTGCTGTGGAAAGAGTATCTCGTGGAGCTGCTGAAGTCACCGGAGCGCTGAACTCACTTCGGAGGCGCGCCCTGCGCACGCCCACGCCTCTCACACGCGGCGCACCAACTCAGCTTTGAGGTCTGCGACCGAGTTGCAGCCGAGCTGTCCGAGCGCGCGGTCGATCTCGCCCTTGAGGATGGTGAGCGCGCGTTCCACCCCCGGCTCCCCGCCGGCGATCAGCCCGTACAGCGGCGCACGCGCCAGCAGCACCGCCTGGGCCCCGAGAGCGAGCGCCTTGAGGACATCCGTGCCGCGCCGGAATCCGCTGTCGATGAGCACCGGCAGGCGCGCGCCGACGGCGCGCACGATCTCGGCGAGCACATCGATCGGGGCCACGCACGAGTCGAGTTGACGGCCGCCGTGATTGCTGAGCACGATGCCGTCGCATCCGAGCGCCGCGGCGCGCTCGGCGTCTGCCACCGTCAGCACTCCTTTGATAAGGAGCTTGCCGCGCCAGCATTCTCGGATCCAGCTCAGATCATCCCAGCAGATGGTGGCATCGAAGAGGCGCGGGATGACCGTGCTCGCGCCCATGGGCGTCAGGGCCGAGGGCGGCAGGAAACCCTCGAGATTACGAAAGCGTGGCATGCCGTGCCCGAGCACGCCCATGATCCAGCGCGGGTGGCGCAGCGTGTCGAGGAGGGCGCGCAGCGTCGGCTTGCCGGGACGCCGGTAGCCACGCTGGTCCCATTCGCGGTTGCCGAACACGTTGGCGTCGCTAGTGAACAGGAGCGCTTCGTAGCCGCTCGCGGCGGCGCGCTGCAGGATGTCGCGCGCCACGGCGCGCTCCTTCACCACATAAAGCTGCATCCACAGCCGTCCGCCTGCCTGCCGCGCCACGTCCTCGATCCGCGTGGTCGAGACCGTGCTGAGTGTGTAGGGAATGCCGGCCCTGGCGGCCGCGCGCGCGAGCACGAGGTCGCCGTCCCGATACAGCAGGCCGTTCAGGCCCGTCGGGGCGATGACGAGCGGTGCCTCGGCGGGACGGCCGAGTATCGAAGTGCGCAGGTGCCGGGCGGATGTGTCGATGAGGGTTGGGGGCACGAAGCGCAGCCGCCCCAGGGCTCCTCGGTTGTCGTGCAGGGTTACCTCGTCCTCGGCGCCGCCCTCGATGTACTCGAATACGAAGCCCGGCAGGCGGCGCCTGGCGATCTCGCGCAAGTCCGCGATGTTGAGCGCACGCGCAATGTCGCGGCCGCTGAACGGGCGTCGTTTCCAAGGCATGCGTAACCTTCCGGCCCGCGCGCTGTTCGCTACTCGTGCAGCGCGAGGCTGATGCTCGCGGCGACGAATGTGTTCGTGGCGCTCTCGTATTGACCGACCGCCACCAGACGATAGAGGTTGTGGCCGCTGCTGAGTACGGAGTTTACCGCGGTGGCAAAGGCCGGAGCGCTGCTGAACACCGACACGCCTGTGGCCAGCGTGGCGCTGCCGATCGCAAGCTGCAGGTTGTTCGGGTCCGCCCCCACGGTCGTGATCAGCGGGCTCGCGGGCAGCGTCTTCAGGTCGATCTGCGTGGGCCCGACGGCGATGTAGTGCACCGTGCCGAGACTGGTATTGCCGAGGTTGACGACGAAACCTGCGCTGCTGGCGCTGGTGAAGGGCGCTGCGGTCCCACCGTTGATCCACTCGAGCACCAGCTTCTGCTGGGTCGAGGCGCCGGGCGCAATGGCGGTGGCATTGAAGTCAGGAGGCGCGGCACCGAAAGGGGCGACGAAGCCATCGACAGCCAGCAGGGCGCCCGCCGGTGTCGCGCTCTCATCGAGCCTGCCGGTGTTCACCAGATAGGCGGCGGGGGTCGCGTCCTGGCCGCCTGCGCCGGTGCCCGCGAAGCTGAAGCCCACCGGCGCGTAGTTCCCGAATGTCAGGGCATTCAGTGAGAGGCTGCCCGTGGTGGCGGAGTTGAGCGTGCCCCACACCCGCGTCGAAGCCAGCCGCACCTGCCCGAGGGTCGCATCCATGGTGAGGGTGCCGGCGTTGTCGGTGCCCTGGCCGGCAACGTCGATCTGCTGGCCTACCGACACCGAGGCTGTGCTCAGGCCGCCCGCCGCCACACCGTCCTCGCTCACGATGGTAGCGCTGCCGATGGTGACGGAGGCGGAGTCCGCGAACGCGAGGGCGCCGGTGCGCGCGCGATAGAAAACACCGCGCACAGTGAGAGTATTTCCGCTGCGGGCGCTGACGACCCCCATAACGTGGTCCTCGAGCGGACTCTCGAGGCTGGTGCCGACATACACGGCGCTGGCGTTGAAGGTCGGTGTGATGCCAGACAGGTCCGCGAGCGTGCCGTACGCCGCGATCGGCGTGTTCTGCGTCAGCGGCACCATGGCCGCGAGTCCGGCTGCGCCGGTGTAGGTGGTTCCATTGATGTTGAAATACGTCTGGCCGGTCGTATTGACCTTGATGGCCCCGAGGCCGCCCGACACCAGGTCAAACAACGGGCGCGTGTTCATAATGAAGTCGCTCGAGCCGGTCTCGATGGTGACCAGCAGCCCACGCGCGCGCATGACGCTCGCATCGGCCGGAGCGGGTGTGACCGTCAGGAACGGCTGTACCGTCACGACGCAGGGCGAGGCCGAGGCGTTGATTGAGTTGGAAGCCGCGAGATCGATATTGATGGCGACCCGATCGGACTTTCCCCGGGTGATCACCAGGGGATTGGCCGGATCGAAGGTCACGGTGATGGCTTGGGACGTGAGCGCCGTGCCCGCGGGGTTCACGGCGTTGCAGAGCTGCGCGTGCCCGTTGGCGTTGATGTAGACGGACGCCGAGATGTAGCTGAGGGTGATCTGGGCGGAGCTGTAAGTCCCGGAGGGTACCGCCGGTGCCCCCAGCAGTTCGGCGAAGTCGGTGAGCTTGACGAGATCGACGACCTCGGGGGTGGCCAGCACCGTCACGATCGTGCCGTCAGTCCTGGTGAGTGTGATCAAAGAGAGCGCAACCTGGTAGCTTGCAAAGTCACCGCTCGTATCCTGCAGCGTGAGGACTGGAGTACCGGGATTGAGGCGGGTGGTACTGTGACAACCCACCAACAGCACGGTCAGTGCGCACGCCAGGACGCGCAGTGCACGCGCAAAGCAGGTTCCGTGAGTACGAACGGCTGTCATCAGGATATCCCCTTCGATACGAGGCGGGCGCTCTTGGGCACCGGTCGTCACTTAGAGGCGCCGATGCGGCAATACGTTCCCCGGCCGCAAAGCCGCGTAGTGTACTTAGTTTCGGAGCGCTTCAGTTGACGGTCAGCTGGATCGTGCCGCTCGTGCCGCTGCGAAGGTCCACCGCGGCGGGATACGCCTGCCGCTGCAGGGGGACGGAGGGATCGTGCGAGCTCCAGGCGCGTATCGCCACGTAATAAAGTGCCGCCGACGTACCGGCCGGTACTGCGGGCACGGTGACCGTGCCTGAACCCGCCAGCAGAGCCGTATGAAGGGAAGCGGATGCGACCAGCGTGCCGTTATGAGTCACCAGCAGCTCGCCCTCATCGTATTTGCCCGCGGTGGCCTGGGTGACGGTGGCCATAATCGAGCCTGAGGAAGTGCCCGGGGCTAGCATGAGCCCCGGGAGCGGGACGATGACGGTAGCGGTGCCGGAGGTGGGCGCCGACACCTTGGTCGTGAGTGCTCCGTCGGTGAACGAGGGCGCGCTCGCCGCGACACTATAGTGTCCCGCTCCTTCCGCGGGCGCCGCGCTGCCCAGGCTCACGGTGCTGCCGCTCGCGGACCAGGTGCCCGAGTCAACCGTGCCCGCCGAGAGTTCCTGCGGGTTCGCCAACACCTGGTTGAAGGGATCTATGGGACTGGTTTCGATGACGTAGGGGACTTCTGCGGTGGCGGCGAGCGTCTGGTAGAAGGAAATCGTCGCGCCGGCGGGTGGCGCGCCTGAGGGCGCCGGGGCCACGTTCGCGGAGAAGCAAGTCGCCGCGCGCGGACTCAGGGTTCCCACCGACACTGGCGTGAGGCTCGTGCCCGGGGTGCTGGTCGTCGCCGCGGTCGTGGTCGTGGTCGTCGTTGTCGGTGTGCTGGTGGTG
>CATPBM010000181.1 GCA_955652625.1 uncultured Steroidobacteraceae bacterium | reverse complement strand
GTACAAGGTGCTGACGCCTGGGAGCGGTGCCTCGCCGGGCGCGACCGATGAGGCGATGTTGAAATACCGCGGCACGCTCCTGGATGGTACCGAGTTCGACAGCAGTCGCGGCGAGTCCGCAACCTTCCAGGTCAACCACGTCATTCCCGGCTTCACCGAGGCGCTGCGCCTGATGAAGCCCGGCGCAAAGTACCAGGTGTTCATTCCGCCGCAGCTCGCCTACGACCTGCGCTCGCGCCCGCCGATTCCGCCCGGTGCGTTGCTGATTTTCGAGATCGAGTTGCTGAGCAGCAAGCCGGCACCGGTCCCGGCTGCGTCCGCGACGCCCGGGCAGGCTGAGCCGGGCGCCGCAGCGCCTGCGGCACCGTCACCCGCGCGGCCAAAGAACCCCTAGCCGGGCGCGGGAGGATCGCGGCGCGCGCGCCTGGTCGCGCGTGTGCCGCCGCACGGCTCGCGCCGCGCGCCGTCAGGTTTCCGCGTTCGCCCCCGGCGTGAAGCGCATCGGCTTGGTGACCCCTAAGCGGGTGAGCTCACGCAACACGCCGTCGGCGAGCTCCTGGAAGGGGGCGCGTTCGAACACCGGGGCCGCGGACCAGTCGTAGGTCCAGGGGTGCGAGGTGCGCTGACCTTCCGGCTCATCGAGGTAACGCGGGATGACGTGTGCGTGCAGGGCCGGGTCCTGGTTGCCGAAGATCGCGTAGTTGATGCGTACCGCCCCGGTGACCTTGAGCAGCGCATCCCCCAGGCGGGACATGTCCGACAGAAAGGCGATGCGCTCGCGGGCGCCGAGCGCGTTGAGATCGGGAACCACCGGATCAGGCAGCAGCAGCGCGTAGCCGCGCACGAACTGCCGCTCGCCGAATACCGCCCAGCCGGTGAACAGGCGCGCGATCACGCGCGGGTCGCGCCCCTCGCGGGCGGCAAGCACCTGAGTGTGGATGGCGGTGAGCGGCTCCGCTTCGGCGTCGTTCTTCATGCTGTGCCTGGCGAACGGAATACGAAATATACCGCACCCAGGATGCACAGTGCTGCCCACAGGTAATCGAGTTTCAGGGGCTTGTTCATGTACAGCAGGGCGAACGGCACGAATACACTCAGCGTGATCACTTCCTGCAGAATCTTAAGCTGCGGGAGCGAGAGCTGCGTGTAGCCGATGCGGTTGCCAGGCACCTGCAGCAGGTACTCGAAGAAAGCGATTCCCCAGCTCACCAGCGCCGCCACGTACCATGGCCGCCCGGCGAGATTCTTCAGGTGCGCGTACCAGGCGAACGTCATGAAGACGTTGAGGCCAGCAGCAGCAGGCTCGCGGAAATGACCGGGCTCACGCGTAACCCTCCTTCAGCAGGCGACTCCGAGATCGCGCAGGCCGGCGAGCGTCGCGTTGTAGTCGCCGTGCACGATGCCATGCCAGCCGCGCCCGCTGGCGGCGGCGATGTTGTCAGTCCGGTCGTCGATGAACACGGTGGTGGCGGGCTCGAGGGCGAAGCGCCGCTCGGCCTCGGCATAGATGCCGGCGTGCGGCTTCATCACTCCCGCAAGATACGACGGCAACGCGCCGTGCCCGATGGCGTGCAGGCGGTACTCGCGCGAGAGGTGCGCCCAGTGCAGGTCGCCGATGTTCGACAGCAGATACACCCGGTAGCGCTCGCTCAGGCGGTGCGCGAGCTCGACCATGGCGGGCTCGAGCTCGAACATGTCGACCCAGTGCGCATGGGCTTCCTCGAGGGATATAGGCTCCCTCGTGACGGCCTGAATGCGCTCGAGGAGGCCCCGTCCGTGCATGCGCCCGGACTCGTGCTCGGTGAGCGCGATGCGCTCCATCACCGCATCGCGATCCCCGACCTCCGCGCCGCGTGCCTCGAGGAAGCTGAGGATCGGGCGGTAATTGAGCCGCACGAGCACCCAGCCGATGTCGAACACGATATTGCGGATTGCCTGGCGCGTCATGGTCTGGACGCCTTACAGCGGCAGCGCGCTCACGCTGCCGGTGTCACCCGGATCCGCGTTGACCGCGACCACCGTCGCCCTGGGATAGAAATTGAACTCCGATGCACTCGCCCAGGTATACGCGCCCATGGCGCGACCGACGAGGAGGTCGCCGGCCTTGAGCTGCGGCAGCATGAGGTTCTCGGCGATCACGTCGATGCTGTCGCAGGTCGGCCCTGCGAGCACCGAGGGCAGCCGCTCGGGGCTGGCGCGCAGCGGCTCCACCGGGTAACGCGCGTGATCGAACAGCTGGCCGCTGAAGGAGCCGTACAGCCCGTCATCCAGGTAGTACCACCAGTGACCCTCGCGCCGCGCGCGCCCCATGACGGAGGCGACGCCGATCGCCGCCGGGCCGACGATGTAGCGCCCCGGCTCGGCGATCACGCGTACGCGTCGCGGCAGCTTCGCCAGCGCCGCGCGCAGCGGCGCGCAGAAGCGCCCGATGTCCTGCACCGGTTGTGCATAGTCGATCGGAAAACCGCCGCCGATGTCGAGCGTATCGAGAGTGCCGAGCTTTTCGCGCCGCGCCGCGGCCATGAGCTTCGCACACGCCTTGAGCGCCTCGACGTGCTTGGTGGCATCGGCAACCTGCGAGCCGACGTGGAAAGAGAGCCCGCGCAGGGCGATACCCAGATCGGCTGCCAGCCGGGCGAGCGGCAGCAGGTCTTCCGGATCGCAGCCGAACTTGCGCGACAGGTCGCACACCGCCCCCGGGGCACGGAACGAGACCCGCAGCAGCAGCTCGACATCCCCGCGCAGGTGCGCGAACTTGCGCACCTCGTCGGGATTGTCGGCGACAAAGGTGCGCATGCCGTACTCGAGCGCGTTGGCGATGTCGGCAGTGCGCTTGATGGGATGAGTGTGGATGCAGCGCTCGGGAGCTACCCCCAGGTCGCGCACGAGCTGCACCTCGCCGCTGGTGGCCAGATCCAGGTAGCCCCCTTCCGCGATCACGGTGCGCACCACCGCCGGGTGCGGCATGGGCTTCAGCGCATAGTGCAGATCCACCCGCGGCAGCGCTTTTCTGAGCTTGCGGAACTGCACGCGCACGCGTTCGCAGTCGAGGATCATGAGCGGCGAGCCGAACTCGCGCACCAAGCGGCGCACTTCCGCGGGCTGAAACGGATCGATGAATCGCGGGCGGCTCACTAAGGAGAGTCTAGGGCAGCACGGCCATGGTGCCGGTGCCGTCGTTGCTCTCCGCCACGCTGGTCGCGGCCCGCCGCAGCCGATCGCGGATCGCATCCCAGCGATCACCATCGGGCACGTCCTGCACGAGGATGCGGTAGCAGCCCGCCTTGTCCAGTGTGCGCAGGTTCGTGTACAGGTCGCGGCCGAAGCTTTCGGGCTTGCGCCCGGCATTGATCCAGGTGGCATACTTATGCGCGCGCAGCGGCAGGCGCTGCGCCAGCACCGCCACGCGCCGTGCGCCGGAGGAGGCGATATCCGCCTGGGCGTCGATCTCCCCGGCGGGGACGAGAGTCATGGGAGTGCTGGGCGCGTAGTGCCTGGGCTCGCTGCCGGGAACACGCGGGGAGGCGCTGTCGGGGCCAACGAGCAGCTCGCCCACGATCGCGCGGATCTGCGTGGCGGTGATGCTCCCGGGGCGCAGCAGGCGCACGCTCTCGCCTTCGAAGGCCAGGATGGTCGACTCGAGCCCGATCTGGCATTCCCCGCCGTCGAGAATCACGCGCACCGCATCCCCGAGCTCCTCGCGCACGTGCTCGGCGCGCGTCGGGGAGAGCCGGCCGTAGCGGTTCGCCGAGGGTGCGGCAATGCCGCCCCCGAACGCGGTGAGCAGCTGCTGCGCCATGGGGTGCGCCGGCACCCGGATGGCGATGGTGTCCTGACCGCCGGTGATGACGTCGTGCACGTTGGAGGCGCGCGGCATCACCAGGGTGAGCGGCCCGGGCCAGAAGGCATCCGCCAGGCGCGTGGCGATCTGCGGCACTTCACGCACCCAACGGTGCAGGAAGCGCGGGCTGTCGAGGTGGACGATCACCGGATGCGTCGGCGGGCGCCCCTTGGCTTCGAAGATCTTGCGCACCGCGGCCGGGTTCTGCGCGTTCGCGCCCAGGCCGTAGACGGTCTCGGTGGGAAAGGACACTAGCTCCCCGTCGCGCAACGCCTGCACGCCGGTCTGGATTTCCTGCTGGGTAGCTCTGACGATTCGAACCATAGATGAGACGCATTCTAGCAAGCCGCAGACGCGCGCTCCCGCGCGTTGTGTGAAAGCCTCACATGCGTCACAACGTCGGAAGAGGCCGCAAGAAATTATCGACGGGAGTGATATGCAGGTGTCGCGCCCTGCCGACGGGTACCCTGGGGCGTTGCCACCGCAAGGCGCGCTGGTGGTATGTCATTCCAGGCCGCGGCGCACCCAGCCACCCTGGGTGTAGGTCAATTCGTACGCCGGCCAGTAATGCTTGTCGAGCTTCAGCGTGATCACCTCGGGTGCGTTGTTCCAGGCGAGAGTCTTCAGGCGCACCGAGGAGCGGTCCGGGCGCCCGGTCACCACCTTCAGGAAGGTGTCGAGGTCGGGGGTGGGCAAGCCGTCGACTTCCACGATGCGCCGTCCCGGGTACAGACCGTAGCGCGTCGCGGGCGAGCCGTAGGCAAAGTAGCCGACATACACGCCCACCGGCGGGATGCCGCGCTGCACGCTCATGGCGCGGTGCGGCGCCTGCAGCGTCGCGCCGGCCCACTCCACCAGCCGAGCGACATCCGTGCCCGGCAGCTCCGCGGTCGCGACATCGAGCACCTGCTCGGACTGCCCGCGCCATACGGTGACCTGAGCGTGATCCTTGTCGGCCACCGCGCGCTCGACCTCGCGGAAGCGCGTCACCACGTTGCCATCAATCGCCAGCAGCAGGTCGCCGGGCTGCAGGCGCTGCGCGGCGGCCGATCCGCCCACGATGCGCACCACGGTGAGCGCCTGGCGCCGGGTCGGGGTGTGCTGCGCCAGGCGCTGCGTCCACAGCTCGGGCAGGCCGATGTCGCGGGCGGCCGCCAGCGGCAGCACGCCGAGCTCGGTCTCGAGGGAGTGCAGCGGCCGAGCGGTGCGCACGCGATCGATCATGTCGGCCACGAGGTCGATCGGCACGCCGCGCGTGTCCTGGGCGATCTCGCGTCCATTCTCGAAGGCGAAGCTCGACCAGGTGCCGAGCACGTTGCCGGACTTGTCGGCGAGCACGCCGTCAAACTCGGTCGGCGGGTTGACCAGTTGCACGGTCTCGATGTTGCTGTCGCGGAAGCGCATGGTGCGCGACAGCGGCAACTCCAGCGGCTCGATGCTCGCGATCTCGGTGCTGCGCGCGTGCATCTGGCTCTCTCCCCCCAGACCCACGACCCACACCCGCTCCCCGGCGGCGAGCTCGCGCGGGACGAGCTTGGCGGACTTCACCGGCGTTGAGCCGATCAGGCGAGGATCGTAGGCCACCACCGCGAAGTTGTGTTGCGGATGGATGTACACCACGCGCCCGGGCACCTGCACGGTGCCGGCGAACGCGACCGTCACATTCCCCACTGCGACCGGCACCGTGTTGCGGTCCACGACGACGAGTCCGCGCTGCGCGTCCACCACCAGTCCCGTGCCATGGTAGTTGCGCTCGGTGATCCCGGATACCGAGTACGGCATGTCGAAGGTCACCATCGCGAGCGAGGGCGCGAGCGCCTTCAGCCGCGCATCCTTGTACTCCGGAAACGCGGTGGAGCTCACCGGCACCGGCTTAGGTGGCGGCCCGGCACCCAGATCCTTGCAGTCCCACAGACCCGAAGCGTCGTCGCGATCGCAATGATGCGCAGGGAACCACAGCCGATCCATGCGGATGGCGCGCAGCTCGGTGCTGTTGCGGTCGTCGATGGTCATGTAGCGCACGGTGGCGTGATCGCCATCGCCAAGCTGCGCGATACCCGCCTCGAAGTCCGCGAGCGTGTCGGTCTTTGTGCCGTTGAGCGTGAGGACTACCGCGCCGCGCGGGATACCGGCCGCGGCGAATACATAACCGGGATTGGCGACGTACACGCCATGGGGGGGCGCGTTGAAATGCCGCGCCTGCTCGTACGAGAGGGTATTGAGAACCACGTCGCCGAACTCGGCGTACGCGCTCGGTGTGATGGCGTGCAGGTCCCCCACCGGCAGCTTCGCCGACACGAGCTTGCCGCCGCGCTCGAGTTCGAGTTCCACCTGCCCGCCGACCGATCCGTCCACCACCTCCTCGAGCGGCTCGAACTGCGTGACGTAGTGCCCGTTCACGCGCAACAGGATGTCTCCGGGCTGCAGCACGTTCTGGCTCGGGGATCCGGGCAATACCTCGGTCACCACCAGCATGCCGGTGTAACGTGGGAAATCCTTGCGGACGGCAGCTTGCGTGCGGGCATCCAGCCCCAGGCGCTCGAGCTCATCGAAGGGCACGTAGTTGAATACGGTGTACAGCGTGCCGCGCGTGACCGGCTTGCCCTGCTGGATCAGCTGCAGCGCGCGGCGCACGCGCCCGAGCGGCAGATAGAAGCTGGATGCGGAGCCATTCGCGCCACCGGCATTGAGCGCCACGACGCGCCCGCGGATGTCGATGACCGGGGAACCGGAGGAACCGCCCGAGGTTCCGGAAGCGGCCTGCAGGTAGAAGGTGTTGAAGTCGTTGTACTTGGCGACGCCGTAGTCGGGTGCGTCGCGGTCGAGCCGCGCCAGCGTTCCCGCCAGGATCGACAGCTGCTCGCCGGCATTGTTGCCGACCACGCGGATCTCGCGCCCGATCTGTGCGCCCTCCGGATACAGCGGCAGCGCCTTGGGCTTGATGAATCGCAGCTTCTTCGGGTCGTAGCGATACAAGCCGAAATCATGCACCGGGTCGCGGTACACCGGGTACAGCTGCACTTCCTCGCGATTGAGGAAGGTCGCCTCGGAGGTCACGGGGCCCGGGGTGACGACATGGCGGTTGGTGAGGATCAGGCCGCGCTCGGCGTCGACCACGAAGCCGGTCGCCTGAGCGGTTGCGTTCCACTCGGTGTCGAAGGCGCGCGTCATGTCGATGTTGATCGACACGACACTGCCG
>CATPBM010000180.1 GCA_955652625.1 uncultured Steroidobacteraceae bacterium | reverse complement strand
GCGACCACGGCGTTGCCGGCCATCAGCGCCGCGGTGATCTGCCCGGTGAAAATCGCCAACGGGAAATTCCACGGACTGATGCACACGAACACTCCGCGCCCCTGGAGCGAGAGCGTATTGCGCTCGCCGGTGGGCCCGGGGAGCTCGAGCGGTGCGCCGAACAGCTCGCGGCCGCGCGCCGCGTAGTAACGGCAGAAGTCTACCGCCTCGCGCAGCTCCGCCACCGCATCCGGGAGCGTCTTGCCCGCCTCGCGTACCAGGAGATGCAGGAACTGTCCGCGTCGCGCCTGCAGGAGCTCGGCGGCCTTGTCCAGACATGCGGCGCGCGCTGCAGCCGGCGTCGTATCCCAGGCGGGCTGCGCGGCGGCGGCGGCCTCCATGGCCTCACGAATCTCGGCCGCACTGGCATCGCGGGTCAGCCCCACGATACGGCGCATGTCGGCCGGCGAATTCACGGGAACGCTCACGTCGCGCGCCAGGCGGCCGCTCACGATCGGGCCGCCGCTGTGGCTCTGCTTGTCATGCGCGCGCACTTCGGCTTCGAGCTCGGCGAGCGCCGCCGGATCGCCGAAGTCCTCCCCTTCGGAGTTGGCACGCTCGGCGCCGAACAAGGCGTGCGGCTCGCGCACGCGCGACTCCCCGGGGCTTTCCGCGGTCAGGGAGGTGATGGGATCGCGCACGACTTGCTCCACGGGAATCTGCGGGTTCATGAACTGATGCACGAATGAGCTGTTGGCACCGTTCTCGAGCAGGCGCCGCACGAGATACGGCAGCAGCTCCTCGTGCGTACCCACGGGCGCGTACACGCGCACCGCCGGCAGGGTGGGAATCTCGGCGCGCACCGCCTCATACAGGGCTTCGCCCATACCGTGCAGCCGCTGGAACTCGTAGGCCGTACCGGCGGGAGCCAGCTCGAGCATCGCAGCGACGGTGTAGGCGTTATGCGTCGCGAACTGCGCGTAGATGACCTCACGCGCAGCGAACAGGTGGCGCGCGCACTCGAGGTAGCTCGCATCCGTTGCCGCTTTCGAGGTGTACACCGGGAAGCTCGCCAGTCCGCGCTCCTGGGCGCGCTTGATCTCGCTGTCCCAGTACGCGCCCTTCACCAGCCGCACGCTCATGCGCCGCCCACTCCCGCGCGCCAGCTGCGCGACCCAGTCGAGCACCAGCGGCGCGCGGCGCCCGTAGGCCTGTACCGCGAGCCCGAGGCCCTCCCAGTTGCGCGTGGCCGCATCGCGCGCGAGGGTCTCGACGATGTCCAGCGACATGTCGAGCCGATCGGCCTCTTCGGCGTCAATGGTGAAGCCGACGCCGGCGCGCGTGGCCATGCGCGCGAGCTCGAGCATGCGGGGGCTGAGCTGCTCGTTGACGCGCGCGCTCTGCAGCAGGGTGTAGCGCGGCTCGAGCGCGGAGAGCTTCACCGAGATCCCGGAACGCGCGTGGGTGGCCCCTGAAGTGCGCTGCCCGAGGGCCTGGATCGCGTGCGCATAAGCCTCGAAGTAGCGTTGCGCGTCAGCTTCGGTGCGCGCACCCTCGCCCAGCACATCGAAAGAGCATAGCGCCAGCTCAGGATCGGTGTCGGCGCGCTCCAGTGCCGCGTCGATAGTCTCCCCGACGATGAACGCGTGCCCAAGCAGCTGCATCGACTGGCGCAGCGCCGCGCGCACCACGGGGGCGACCATCGGCTTGGTAATGCTTGCGGGCGAGAATTCCCCGGACAGCTCACGCGACACGTCCGGCAGCAGCCGGCCCGCGGCCCCGAGCAGGGTGAACCCGGTACGCAGCAGCAGGTCCGTGTCACCGGGCATACCCGCGTCGCGTATCGAGGCAAGCCGTTCGGCGATCAGCTGGTCGGCGCGCTTCGGGTCGGGCGTGCGCAGCAGCACCTCAGCCAGGCTCATCAGCGCCTTGCCCTGAACACTGTCGAGCGGAAACTGCTCGAGCATGCGCTCGAGCAGCGGGCGCGAGCGGGTGTCAGCGCGCGCAACTTCCACCCAGCGCGTGGCGCGGGCACCGGCACGGGCGAGCGCCGCACCCTCACCGCAAAGATCAGCGACGGTTTCACCGGACGCCGCCATTTCCGGGCGCAGCGTGGCTGCGCGCAGCCGCGCGCGCAGCGCGGCGAGTCCTTCCGCAGCGCCCAACGATTGAGCCGTCCCACCTGCCGCCATGTGTCGTCGCCTTTTTATAGAATAGTCAATTGATCTCATGGTAAACTGAATTACAGAGAATAATCGTCCATTTTACGGTCTTTAATAGTCAAATTAACTGCCATGGCACACTTACAGGCTTCCGACACCGGCCCTGCCAAGACCGATCGTGCACTGGATCGCATCGACCGCCGCCTGCTCGCGCGCCTGCAGCAGGATGGGCGCGCGGCGGTCTCGCAGCTCGCGCGCGAGGTGCACCTCACCGTGACACCGACGCTCGAGCGTGTGCGGCGCCTGGAATCCTGCGGCTATATCGAGGGGTATTTCGCACGCCTGAACCCGGGACGACTGGGCCTGGGCCTGCTCGCCTACGTGGAGGTCTCGCTCGATCGCACCACTCCCGACGCGTTCGAGCGCTTCAAGCAGGTGATGCTCGCGCACGATGAAGTGATGGAGTGCCACATGGTGGCCGGCGGGTTCGACTATCTGCTCAAGGTGCGCGTCACCGACATGGAGAGCTATCGGCGCTTCCTGGGCGATCGCATCGCCTCAGTGCGCGGCGTGCAGCAGACCCACACCTACTTCGTCATGGAGGAAGTGAAGTCGACCCATCGCATCATCGTGCCCGAGTGAGCAGCTGACTTACCGCCACGGCGGGCGTGCCGGCAGGTCTTACCCGCCGAGCACCTGCGCCACCGCGCGCGCGAAGTACTCGAGGTTCTCCTGCCGCAACCCCGCGACGTTCATGCGGCTGTCATCGGTCATATAAATGTGATGCCTCTCGCGCAGCTCGCGCACCTGCTGGGTGCTGACGCCGAGGAAGGAGAACATGCCGTGCTGGGCGGCAATGAAGCCGAAGTCGCGCTGTGGGCAGTGTGCTCTGAGTTGCTCCACCACGGCACGCCGCAGGCCCTGGATGCGCCGGCGCATCACCGTCAGCTCCTCCGCCCAGGCTCTGGCAAGGCTCGCATCACCCAGAATGCCGTGCACGATGGCGGCGCCGTGATCCGGCGGCATCGACCAGATACCGCGCGCCAGGCGCACCAGTTGGGTGAAGGTGGCCTCCGCCGCGGCGGTGGTGGCGCTGATCACGTGCAGCGCTCCGGTGCGCTCACGGTAAAGTCCGAAGTTCTTCGAGCACGACACGGCGCACAGCACTTCGGGAAGCTCCGCGCAGAACAGGCGAATGCCAAAGGCGTCGTCCTCGAGGCCCTCGCCAAGTCCCTGGTACGCCATGTCCATGAATGGCAGCAGCTGGCGGCGTTTCACCAGGGCGAGCACCTCGCGCCATTGCCCCTGCGACAGGTCCGCTCCAGTGGGGTTGTGACAGGAGGCGTGCAGCAGCAACACCGCGCGCGCGGGCAGACGCTCGAGCGCCGCCATCATCGTCTCGAATTGCACCCCGCCCGTGGCGCGATCGTAGTACGGGTACGGTTCGAGCTTAAGTCCGGCCCCGGACAGCAACGGCACATGATTCGCCCAGGTCGGCGTGCTCACGTGCACGACGGAAGTGGGAGATGCCAGGCGAATAAGCTCCGCCCCCAGGCGCAGCGCCCCGCAGCCACCGGGCGTCTGCACGCTGCGCACTCGCCCGGAGCTCAGCAACGGATGCTCCGCTCCCAGCACCATGCGCTCCATCAGCTGGTTGAATCCGGCGTTGCCTGCAGGGCCGACGTAGGTCTTGGTGGCCTGCGCGGCGATGAGCGCGGCTTCCGCCTGGCGCACTGCCGCAAGCACCGGCGTGTCCCCGCGGTCATCGCGGTACACCCCGACACCCAGATCCACCTTGCGCGGATCAGGATCGGCGCGACAGGCGGCCATGAGGCCGAGGATCGGATCGGCGGTGATGGGCTCGAGGCGCTCGAACATGCGCTTTGTCTCCGTTGCGCTAGTGGCCTGCGACTGCGGCGAGGGCGCGCTTGCGCGCCGCCTCGAATTCATCGCCGGGTTTCCAGGTGGGCATGGCGTCGGCCTGGGCGATGAGCCACGCGGAGAGCATGTCGAGGCGCGCGTCCTCGATCATGCCGTCGAAATTCCAGCTGCCGTCGAGCTTGTCGGCCGGCTGATGGTACTTCTTCAGTTCCCACTCCTCGATCCGCTGCCGGCCCCAGCCCGCGGGGCGGCCGATGAAGTCGGTGCCGTCGCTGAAGAACAGCGCCGGCACGCCGATCTTGGCGAACGAGAACTGATCGGAGCGGTAGTAGTACCCGCGATCGGGAAACTGGTCGGGCTTCAGCTCGCGCCCCTGCGACTTGGCCACGCTTTCCGCGATCGCATCCAGAGAGGACTTGCCCATGCTGATGAGCGTCGCGTCGCGGGTGCGGCCGAAAATGTTGCCGCCGTCGATGTTGATGTCGGCCGCGATCCGGCCCGCGGGAAACGTCGGGTGCTGGGCGTAGTACATGGAACCGAGCAGCCCGCGCTCCTCGCCCGCGACGAACAGCGCCAGCACCGAACGGCGCGGCCGCTGCGGGAGCGATGCGAACGCACGTGCTATCGCCAGCACCTGCGCGCAGCCGGAGGCGTTGTCCACCGCGCCGTGGTAGATGCGATCCCCGCTGGCGTCGGGTTCGCCGATGCCGAAGTGATCGTGGTGGGCCGACAGCACCACCACTTGCGCAGCCAGCCGCGGATCACTCCCCGGGAGCAGGCCGCCGACGTTCGCGGTCTGAACGCGCGAGAGCTTCGTGGTGAAGGCGATGGAGGTGCGGATGCCAAGCGGCACGGGCTTGAAGTCACGCGAGCGCGCGGCACCGAGCAGCTTGTCCAGGTCCTGGCCGCCGGCCTTCACGAGCTTGCGGATCGCCTCCTCGGTGGCCCAGGCCTTCAGGCGCAAGCGCGCTTCGTTCCCGGCGGGCAACTCGAACTGCTCGCCGCCCCATGAGCTCTGTACCACCTGCCACGGGTAGCCCGCCGAGGCGGTGGTGTGGAGGATGATTGCGCCCGCTGCACCCTGGCGCGCCGCGCTCTGGTACTTGTAGTCCCAGCGGCCGTAGTACAGGCGGCGCTTGCCGGCGAAAAGATTCGGATCCCAGTCCGGATCGTTGTTCATCATCACGAGGATTTTCCCCGTGAGATTTACGCCCTTGAAGTCGTCCCACTGGAATTCGGGCGCCTGGATCCCGTAGCCGACGAACACCAGCTCGGCGTTGTCGATCGAGACGCTCTCGCTCTGCAGGCCGCTCGCGGCGATGTAGTCGTTGCGCCAGGCGAGGTCGACACGCCCGCTTTGGCCCTGGAAGCTCCAGGTCTGCGGAAACTGCGCCTGCATGCCGACGATGTCGAAGGGCTGCTGCCAGATGGCATTGGCAAACGCGGGCTGATAGCCCATGTCCTGCAGCCGCGTCTGCAGGTACAGCCGCGTGAGCTGATCACCCCGCGTGGCCGGCCCGCGTCCCTCCAGCAAGTCCGAGGACAGGAACAGGATGGGCGCCTCGAGGGCTCCTCGCGTGATGTGGGTGCGTGCCACCTGCTCGATGGCATTGGGAACCGGCGCGGCTGGCGCCGCCGCTGTCGCGGCCATCGCGGCCACGGCAAAGACTACTGCGGGTCGCCCAGGCTCACGCATAGCAATCACGGCCACTCCTCGCGCCAATGAGACGGCCGCAACGGTAGCATGCACGTACCTGACGCGCACTCGCGATAGGATAACTGATCTCGGCTAACACGCTTAGTCGCCGCACGCTTCCCCTCACGGAAACCTGATGGCACATTCGGCTCCGATACTGCGGCTGTGGGCATTCATTTGCCTCGCGGCCTCATCGCTGCCGCTCGTCGCGTCTGCGGCCGAGGCGACCGTGGCATCCCCCAGTAATCCGGCAACCGCACAGGAGCTTCCGCAGGTCACCGTGATCGCCAACACGCCGCTGTCCGGTCTCGGCCTGCCTTTGAATCAAATACCCGCAAACGTACAGACCGCCAACAGCAAGGACATGCAGCGTCAGCAGACTCTGGGCCTTGCGGATTACCTGAACAACAACTTCAGCGGCATCAACGTCAGCGGGAGCGCGGACAACCCGTTTCAATTGGACATCAATTACCACGGGTTCACGGCCTCCCCGCTCCTTGGTACGCCCGAGGGCTTGTCGGTGTACGTGGACGGCGTGCGCGTCAATGAATCATTCGGCGACACCGTCAACTGGGACCTGATCCCGCAGTCGGCCGTCTCCACGGTGACCCTCATGTCGGGCTCCAATCCGGTGTTCGGGCTCAATACCCTGGGTGGAGCGCTCGCGGTACATACCAAGAGCGGACATGATAATCCGGGGACCGAGTTCGAAGCGTATGGCGGCTCTTTCGGCAGGCGGTCCTTCGAGGGCGAGACCGGCGGAGAGTCCGGCAACTTCGACTATTTCCTGTCAGGAAATTACTTCGACGAGACCGGTTGGCGCGATAACTCGCCGACGCAGGTCTATCAGGGCTTCGGCAAGGTCGGCTGGCAAACCGACAAGACCGACATCGACCTGAGCTACACCTACGCGGATACCCGCCTGTACGGCAACGGCGCCATTCCCACCAGTATGCTGGACTTTCGACGCCAGGCAATCTACACGCCCGACTTCACGAAAAATCTCCTCAATTTAGTGAACCTTACGGGAACCCAGTTCCTGACGGGGAAGCTCCTGTTGTCCGGGAACATCTACTATCGCCATCTGGTCACGGCCACCATCAACGGCAACATCAACAATAGCTACCTCGACAACAACTACACCGGGCCAGGCGACTGCACGGCACAGCCCGCCAGTCGAGCCGAGCTTACCTATTGCGCAGCCGCCCAGAACGCGACGTCGCACCTGACCCAGCGCACCAAAGGCTTCGGCGGACAGCTCACCGATTCGCAGGATTTGTCCGCCTGGACCAACCAGGCGATCCTCGGTGCGGACTACAGCGACTCGGACGACAGGTTTGCCCAGTCTTACCAGTACGGGCAGCTGACAGCGGCGCGAACACTCATTTACGAGGTCAGCCCCTTCAACGATGAAACGGTCATCTCGCTCAGCGGAGACAGCAAGATCTACGGAGTGTATGCGACCGATACCCTGTCGCCGAACAAGCTACTCCATTTCACGCTGTCCGTTCGCTATAACCGCAACACGGAGACGCTCAACGGATACAGCGTGGACACGAACGTGGGCGATGTCGGCTCGGGATTTGACGAGGCTCGCCCTCTCATCGGTGATCACACGTTCAGCCGGGTCAACCCGGCTATCGGATTTACGGTAACGCCGACCGATGCCTTGACCCTCTATGCCGACTACAACGAGGCGAGTCGTGCACCGACGGTAATCGAACTCGGTTGCGCCAATCCGGCGGTGCCCTGTGGTCTGCCCAACGCCTTCGCGGGCGACCCGGGTCTGCAGCAAGTGGTCGCTCGAACGGCGGAGGTGGGCATACGGGGTAATCTGCCCGATCAACGGTTGGTGTGGAACGCGGACCTGTTCCACACCCTCAACAGCAACGATATCCAATTTGTCGCGACTGCCACCAATCAGGGCTATTTCGACAACGTGGGCAATACGCGCCGCCAGGGGCTTGATTTGGCGCTGGGCGGTAAGGAAGGCGGCTTGCATTGGCAGGTGACGTATAGCTTCGTCGATGCCACCTTTCAGTCGAACTTCGCAGTGAGTGCCGCATCGAACAGCACCGCCAATGCCGACGGCAATATTCTTGTGCGCCCCGGAAATCGGATTCCGCTCATTCCGCGCCAGACAGGTCGGCTGATCCTTGACTACAAGCTGAGCAGAGGATGGGACGTCGGTGGCAACGTGGTCGTGGCCTCCGGCTCTTACCTTCACGGCAATGAAAATAACGCCAATCAGGCCGGGGGCACGAACGGTAACGGCGCACACATCGCAGGAACGGGATGGATCCCCGGTTACGCCGTGGTAGATCTGCAGAGCACCTGCCACATAACTAAAAACGCCGAAATCTTCGCCCGCCTCGTCAACTTGTTCGACAAGGAGTATTCCACGGCTGGATTCCTGACCCGCAGCTCTTTCAATCCAGACGGGTCATTTATTCCCAATCCGGCGGATTGGCCCAGTGAAAACGCAGTCTCACCCGCGCAGCCGCGGGCGATCTGGGCCGGGGTGCGACTAAGCTGGAATTGACTGCGGCGGGACCTCATTGCCCCCAAGCACTGCGCGCATACCAGCGCATGATCTGATCCAGACCGATACGCTTGGCGCGCGGGTCGGCGCCTGGCTCCCAACCCTCGGGGCCTCCGAGTGACGGACCGACCGCCAGCGCCCCGACTGCGGCGCAGGCGGCGAAATAATGGCTGCGCGTCACGATTACGGGCACGCCGGCGCGCTGCGCCGCCTCGATGCCAGCCGGTGCATCCTCGATCGCGACGGCTTCGCGCGGATGAAGCCGCAGAGCCTTAAGCGCAAGCCGGTAGACCTGCGGATCGGGCTTTTTGCGCGGCGCCTCTGCAGCGCAGACCACAATCGCGAAATGCCTGTTCCAGTGACTGCCGAGATGACACTCGAGCAGAGCTTCGAGGTTGGCGCGGGTGGTGGTAGTGGCGATTCCCATCGGCAAGCCGGCGCGTGAACAATCCGCCAGCAACTGCGCGACACCCGCGCGCAAGGGCAGCTCGCCACGGCGCACGATGCCTGCGTAAATATCGTTCTTAAGGTGATGGAGTATCCTGGCAAGGGACGCGTGCTGCTGTGCGTCTGCGGGAGCCTCCTCGCGGCCGTCCATGTCGTGCAGAAGCCGTTCGTAACCTCCCGCCACCTCCAGCAGTTCCCCGTAGTGCTGTTCGGTCCACCGCCAGGGCACTCCGAGGG
>CATPBM010000179.1 GCA_955652625.1 uncultured Steroidobacteraceae bacterium | reverse complement strand
GGGGGGGCCGGCAGGCAGGCGCGCGCGCAGCGTGCCGGCCTCGATATCGATGCGCCCCCCGCGCCAACCCGACAGCACACGCGCGCCGCCCGTCAGCACATCCTCGCGGGCGCCGCCCGCTGCGCCGGCCACAGCCGCAGCGCGCGCGGACAGACCCCCGGCGCCCAAGTCGATGTCGGGACTCACCAGCGTGATGCGGCCGGCTTCGAAGTGCCCGCTGCGCACCATGCGCCAGGCGTCGAGGCCCACGATGAGCTGCGGCGCGCGCAGCAGCGCCCCGCCCGCCGCGGGCTCGCCGAGCTCGACTGAGTGGAACACGGCCTCCGGACCGTACCAGCCCCAGCGCACGCTGAGCTCGCGAAAGCTCACGTTGAGCCCGGTCTCGTGGCGGATCAGATCCTCGAGCGCGGCGCGATGTTGCGGCACGCGTGCCGCGGCCAGTTCGCCGGCGACCCACGCAACCGTAACGAGGATGGCGGCGCTGCCCGCGGCGAGCGCGACGAGTCGCAAGCGTGACTTGAGCGGGCGCGCGTCAGCGTCGCCGGTGGCAACGGCCAGCGGCCCCGCAGCGGGCTGTGCTCGCGTAACACCCACGCTCATGCCTCAAACGAGTTCGACGTCGTAGTGGTCAACGCCGTAGAGGGCCTCGACCTGCAGGCGGATCGGGCGACCGACCTGCGCCTCCAGTTCGCCCAAAGTGGCGGACTCCTCATCGAGGAGGCGGTCCACGACGTCCTGGTGAGCGAGTATCAGCAGCTCACGACTGGCAAACTGTCGGCTCTGTCGCACAATTTCCCGAAAGATCTCGTTGCATACCGTTTCCGGAGTGCGGATGAAGCCGCGCCCCTCGCAGCCTGGACACGGTTCACACAACAGATGTTCCAGGCTCTCGCGGGTGCGTTTGCGGGTCATTTCCACCAGGCCGAGCGGCGAGAGACTCACGATGTGGGTCTGGGCACGATCGCCCGCGAGGGCGCGCTCGAGCGCCGTCAGCACCGCACGCCGGTGCGGCTCGTCGCGCATGTCGATGAAGTCGATGATGATGATGCCGCCGAGATTGCGCAGGCGCAGCTGCCGCGCAATGCTCACCGCCGCCTCGAGGTTCGTTCGGAAGATGGTCTCTTCCAGGGTGCGGTGTCCCACGTAAGCGCCGGTGTTGACGTCGATGGTGGTCATCGCCTCGGTCTGGTCGATCACCACGTGGCCGCCGGATTTCAGCGGCACCTTGCGGTCGAGCGCCTTGGCGATTTCCTCTTCCACACCGTTCAGGTCGAAGATCGGCCGCGGGCCGGCATACAGCTCCACGACGGGCGCGGCCCCGGGCATGAACGTGGCCGCGAACTCCTGCATGCGCGCGTACTCGCGCGCGGAGTCCACCAGCACGCGGCTGACGCCGCGGGCAAGCTCGTCGCGCAGCACGCGCAGACTCAGCGGCAGGTCCTCGTGCACGACCGTGCCGGCCGGCACTTCCGCGGCGCGCGCGCGCACGTGCTCCCAGAGCTTGGCGAGATAGCTCATGTCCTCGCGCAGGCTCTCGGCGGAGGCACCCTGCGCCGCGGTGCGCACGATATAACCGCCATTCCCCGCGCTGATGAGCTCCGCGAGCACGCTCTTCAGGCGTGTGCGCTCGGCTTCGTCCTCGATGCGCGCAGATACGCCGATCGCCTCGCCACCGGGCAGGTAGACCAGGTAGCGCGAGGGCAGCGCGACGAAGGTGGTGAGCCGCGCGCCCTTGGTGCCGATGGGGTCCTTGATCACCTGCACCAGGATGTCATCGCCCGAGCTCACCAGGCGCCGGATGTCCTCCACCGGCGGCAGACTGGGGGGGGCGGCGCTGAGGAGCGTGTCCTCGGACGCGCGGTGCGCGATGTCGGCGGCGTGCAGGAACGCGGTGCGCTCGAGTCCAATCTCCACGAACGCCGCCTGCATGCCCGGCAGCACGCGCGACACGCGCCCCTTGTACAGGTTGCTCACCAGGCCGCGGCGGCTGGTGCGCTCGATGTGGATCTCCTGCACCACGCCGTTCTCGAGAATGGCGGCACGGGTCTCGCGCGGCGCGACGTTGACGAGGATCTCGGTGCTCAAAATGGGGCTTCCACGGATGGGATATCCGGCCACACCGGCACGCCCGCGGCGGCGAGCAGCTCCGCGGTCTCGAACAACGGCAGGCCCATGACCCCCGAGTAGCTGCCGCTCAGGTGCTCGATGAACACCGCGCCGCGCCCCTGCACCGCGTAGCCCCCGGCCTTGTCGCGCGGCTCACCGCTTCTCCAGTAAGCCACGCATTCCGCGCGGCTCAGGGCGCGGAATCGCACTTCACTCGCGCTCAGGCGGGATGCCAGCCCGCCGTCGCCGGCGAGGACAACCGCGGTCAGCACCTGGTGAGTGCGCCCGGACAAGCGCTCGAGCATGGCGAGCGCCGCGGCCTCGTCCTGCGGCTTGCCGCAGATGAGCTCGTCAATCACCACGGTGGTGTCGGCGGCCAGCACCGGCAGCGCCGCGCTGCGAGCGCGCACCGCGAGCGCCTTGGCGCGCGCCATGCGCATGACGTAGTCGGGGGCGCGCTCCTGCGGCAGCACGGCCTCGTCGATGTCCGCGGCCGCCACCACGTGCGCCACGCCGATCTGCGCGAGCAGCTCGCGTCGCCGCTGCGACACCGAAGCGAGACAGACGAGCGGAGTGGCGTGGGCGCGCGGTTGCATCACTCGCGATGATAGGGGTGGTGCTCAAGTATGCTGTGAGCGCGGTACAGCTGCTCGGTGAGCAGGACGCGCGCCAGGGCGTGCGGCAGCGTGAGGCGCGACAGCGACAGCGTGAAGCGGCTGCGCGCGAGCACCTCAGGGGCGAGCCCGTCGGCCCCCCCGATCAGGAACGCGAGGTCCTCGCCCTGCTGCATGCGCTGTCCGAGCCAGGCGGCGAGCTCGCGCGTGGAGAGCTGCGTGCCGCCCTCATCGAGGGCGGTCACGTGATCGGCGGGGCGCAGCGCACGCAGCAGGCGCTCGCCCTCGACGGCGACGGCCTTGCCGGGGCTGCCGCGCGCGCTGCGCGCGCCGGGTGCGATCTCCTGCACCGATACGTGTAAATGGGATGCGCGCGCCAGGTAGTCATCGCAGGCGCTGCGCACCCAGGCCGGCATGCGCGTGCCCACGGCGATCACACGCACGCGCATGGGGGCGGTTAACGCGAAATGCGCCGCCGCCGTGCCGGAGCACGGGTGATCGCGGGCGCGGCGACCGATACGACCGGCCCGCCTTCCCACAGGCGCTCGAGGCCATAGAACTCGCGCACCCGCGGCAACATGACGTGCACCACGATGTCCTGCAGATCAACCAGCACCCACTCCCCGTCGCGGGCGCCCTCGGTGCCGAGTGGACGGAAGCCCGCGCTCCTGGCCTTCTCGATCACGCGCTCCGCAATCGAGCGAACGTGACGGTCGGAGTTGCCGCACGCGATGACCATCGTGTCGGCAATATCGGTCAGGCCCCGGACATCCAGCACCCTGACATTCACGGCTTTCATATCTTCGAGCGCGGTCGTCACGGCTTGCTGTAACGGCGAGACGCGCTCCTCCTCGGGGCGCAGGCGTGTGCGGGTAATCATGTGCTTAAGTTAATTCTCCTAAAAGCCGTGACTCTTCACGGGGCGTGCGGACCCTGCCTTGGAGCATAGCACCTCGTCTCGAGAATGATCTGCCTCACGGCATCGGGAACCAGGTAGCGCGGGTCGCGGCCCGCGACGATGAGCGCGCGCAGTTCGGTCGAGGAAATCTCCAGCTGCGTCACCGGGCGCACGTACACCCGCCCTGCGGGCTCCTCGTGCAGCGTGCGCACCGCGCCCGTGCCGTGATCGACCATGAGCTCGCCCAGTGGGCCGGTGCTCGGGGCACGCCAGCCGGGGCGATACGCCACCACGATATGCGCCAGCGGAAGGATTTCGCGCCAGCGGTGCCAGTTCGGCAGGCCGAGAAACGCGTCCATGCCGAGCAGCAGGCACAGGGAGCGCTCGGGATGCTCGTGGCGCAGCTCGGTGAGCGTGTCGACGGAATACGACACGCCGCTGCGTCGCACCTCGCGATCATCGACCACGAAGCGCGGCTGGTCCGCCACCGCGGCGTTTACCATTTTCAGGCGCAGCTCGGCGCTTGCATACAGCTGCTCGCGATGCGGCGGGCTGCCGGTGGGGACGAAGCGCACCTCGGCCAGCCGCAGCTCCTGCCACAGCTCGAACGCCGTGCGCAGGTGCCCGCAGTGAACCGGATCGAAGGTGCCGCCGAAAACCCCGATCGGCTGCATCACGAGCGCGCCCGCGCCGGCACGGGCGGGGACAGTGCCATGGCCGGCTCGCCACACAGGTGTGCCGCGAACAGCGCCATCTCATCCCACGCATCCCCGGGGAGGCGACCCTTGATCATGCGATCGGCGCGCCCGGCACGCAGCGCGAGCGTGGCGAACGGCAGGCGCGGCGCACGCTTGAGTGCCTGCGCGAGTGCTGCGCCCTGGCGCTGCCACGCGGGGACCCTGCCCCCGCCCTCCAGGGCATTCCACACGTCCCGCAGTGCCTTGGTCAGCGCCCACAGCACGAGCGTGCACTCGGTGCCTTCCGCGCGCAGACCCGCGAGCATGCGCAGTGCCCGCGGCGCATCTCCGAAGAGCACCGCCTCGCCGAGGTGGTACACATCGAAGCGCGCACTGTCGGCGACGCTCGCCGCCACGTCCTCGGGCGTCAGCGCACCGCTGCCCACGAGCAGCGTGAGCTTGGTCAGCTCCTGGTGCGCCGCGAGCAGGTTGCCCTCGGTGCGCGCGGCGAGCAGCTCGAGCGCCGGCTCGCTCACCTCGAGCTTGAGCCGTCGGGCGCGACCGCGCAGCCAGGCCACCAGGCGCTGCGCATCCACCGGCCAGATCTGTACCCACGCACCGTGCGTCTCGAGCGAGCGCACCCACTCGGCGCTCTGCGCGTCGCGATCCAGGCGGGGCGCGAGAATGAGGAACAGCGTGTCCGGATCACGCGCGGCTAACAGCGCCACGAGCGCCGCGTTGCCGGCGCTCCCCGGCTTGCCGCTGGCGAGGCGGATTTCGAGCACGCGGCGCGCCGCGAACAACGACAGGTTGCTCGCAGACGCGCGCACAT